>JAQTRH010000025.1 GCA_028711925.1 Candidatus Nanoarchaeia archaeon
CTGCCAAAAAATGCCCTAATTCATGGATAACAATGGTGCTTAACAAAGAGAGAATTGTTATAAGGGATACAAATACAACAAATTTTATGAAAAGCAAAGGATACGAAGCTTTCTTTTTTTTACTGATTTTTTCTGTGTTTTGATTGGAACCCCATGCTTCAATATTCTTAACAAACAAAAAGAAAACAATGAAAAGAACTATGTTTGGCAAAAACCAGATAATAGCTGAAAGATTATTTTTGAATATTATAAGGATTAAAATTGACAAAAAAGAAAATAAAATAAGGAACATCCCTATTTTTCTCATAAGCTTTTCCGAGATTAAAAATAAATCAAAAGAAGCTATGGCTATGATGGAACAAGAAATAAAGGATAGTATGCTAAAAAACATGTTTATGTTAGAAGGCATTGCAAATACAGTCAGTATGAATAAGAAAAGAAGGTATAACAGGTTTTTATCATCCACAAAATTATAGATTATAACCAAAAGAAGGGAAGCTGTTATAACATTAAAAAGCCCTCCGATAAAAATAAAATCGCTTTCATAAGGGCTTATTGCACCAAAAGCCCAGATAAAGTTTACAAGAGAATAAACTAAAAAAGATATTCCGCTTATGAATATAATTTTTCCGACAACTGATAAGCTTTTTTTTGTATACCACACTAAAAATCCATAAAAACATATCACTGAGACGGCTGCTAGGATAACGCCATTCAAAAACCAAATCCAGTTAAAACTCATTTATTCCTCTTCTGATTCTGTTTCTGACTCCTCAGATTTTTTTAATTTTTTCTTTAGTTTTGAAAAAAAACTTTTCTTTTTTGTTTCTTTTACCTCTTCTTCCTCACCCAGCTCTTTCAGTTTTTCCACCTTCGCTTCAAGAGGGGCTTTTTTTGCTTCTTCTTCAAGAAGGTTGAAGTATTTGTCAAGGTCAGGAGTTTTCATCGCGAGTGTTTCAAATCCCCTAAGCAGCCTGTCTAATCTTTCTATCTTTTCCTGAAACTTCTGGCTGAAATCGCTATCAAAAGTTGATATCCTGCTGTTTAGTGTTGCTATAACATTATTCACGTGCTTTTCGAAGCCCTCAAATTTTTCAACTAATTCCTCAACTTCTTTTTTTGTTGAGAGGCTTGTCATCTTTATTTTAATTGAGTCTGTTTCTGTGGACAGCTGCTTTAATGATTTCTGAAGATCTGAAGAAACTGCTGATACTCTCTGCAGATCGCTGAACTGTCTCCACATTTCGGAATAAATTGTTTCAATTTTGCTGGAATGTTTTGTAATGTCTGCATCAATTTTTTTGTTTTCCATCCACCCTTTTTTCACTTCTTCGCTGAGCTTTATCGCCTCATCAAGCCCTTTAAATGAATTTATTTTCGTCCTCATGTCTTTTATTTCCTTTATCGTGTTGTTTATTATAACCTCATTTGTTTCTATAGGTGACTTCAGCATTTCGATTTTGTTTTCAATTTTTTTTACCATCATCATAAGCTTGTCAGGCTGCACTGTCTGCACTAAGTCAATTGCCTGTGTTGCCTTTGCCTCAACAAGCCTGGAGTCTTTATCTCTGTCCATAATCATTGTTCTTAAGCCGCCTATCTGCTCGTTTATCAAACCAAACCTTTCGTTGGATGCTTTTTGAAGTTCATAGAATGTCTTAAACTGCGCCTTAAGTTTTTCAACTTCTGCTGTCATCCTACCTATTGATGCCTCTCCCATGCTGTCCTGACCAGAATTCTGCGGTGTATTTTTTTCCTCTTCAACAGCTTCTGTTGAATCATCCTCTTTTTTTGGTTTTTTGAAAAACATTTACTTCAACTCTTTAGTTATTTCATTGATTTTATTAAATATTTCCTTTTTCTGCTCTTTTGAAAGCTCTTTGTAGATTGAAACCAGGTTGTTATAATGGCTTTTTGCCTCTTTTTTCTCATTTTTATGCAAAAGTTCACTTATTTTTGATATGATTTGACGGGCATCATCAATTTTGTTTTCTGAAGGATTTTTATCATCTTTTTCAGTGTTTTTTTCTTCCTGTTTTTTCTGAGCTGCGCTTGCCGTTTTATCCTGCTCTTTAACTTCCTGATTTTCTTTCTTTGCGTTTTCAAGCTCTTTTTCAATCTCTTTTTCATCGGCAAGTTTTATCTGTCTTTGTTTTGGAGTTTTTCCTAGCTTCTCCCATTGGTCTTTAAGCCTTGGTGTAAGCCCGTCAAGGTAAATTGAAACCATATTAAAAGAGCCAGAGTTAAGCTTGTCTTTTGCAAGCTTTAATTCCAGCTCAAAATCAAATGTATCCATTTCCATCTCTTTGAGCTGCTCAAGCTGGTATTCAATATCCTCTACTATGTTATTGTATTTATCATAATTTTTTAAGTCTTCATCCTCAAGCCTTTTAAGGTTGTGGTAAGTGGGCCTAAAGCTAACGAAATACGGCTGGCCATTGTTATAGGCTGCATTCTCTATCATAGATGTTCCTGTGGCTGACTTAACAAGGGATTTTAAGATGTTTTCACCATATTCTTCCTTAACCCTGTTTAAATCTCCCTCATCCCTTGTTCTCATCTGCATCGCAGTATTGATGTTTGCCAAAACTTCTTTTGGAAAGTCGCTTAATACCTGGCTGATTAAGATTAAGCCCACTCCCCATTTTCTGAACTCTCTTGTTGCCCTTTCTATCTGCACAAAAACTTTTCCTGAGCCGCCGAACTTCGGCAATAAAGTATGGATTCCATCATAAATAATAATGTATTTAAGCTCCTGGCTTTCAGGAAGGTTTGCGCTGAAAACCTGCTTTATGGTATTTGCAACAAATAATTCCTTGTTTTCCATATCAAGCTTTCCGGTGAGGAATACGCTTATTGATCCTGGATTCATGTACTTCTTGAAGTCTATTATCTCTCTTCCATCTTTAACGTGGTGTATATTTCCGCTGAATGGTCTTGCATTTTTTTTGCTCATGCCAAATTTAGCGTACTCATCAAGCATTTTTTTGTCTTCGTTCTTCCTCAAAAATCCTGTCCATTGTCCCGTTGGGTCAAATACAATAACTGCAACATTTTTTGCAAGCGCCTCCTCAACCATATCCTGCGCAACAACCGTCTTACCGCTGCCGCTTGCTCCTGCTATCAAGGTGTGAATCTGAAAGTTGTCTAAATCAAGATAAGACCTTATATTTGTTTCAGCAATATTTCCCACAAATGCCGACCTGTCTCCTGCCTTGGGCAATAATTCTATCCTTATCTTTGTCTGGTATCTTTGTTTTTCCTGTTTTTTCCTGCGATAAAAAATCAAAAAGAAAACAAGGGAGGATATTATCAAAGCAACTAGCATTATAATCCAGACAGGTATTCCAATAAAAGAATAATTGTAAAATGGAAGTACCACTTTAAATGGCTCGCTCTTCCTTGATACAACATCAAGGTAATGCACTTCTGCAATAAGCACATAATTGCCTTCCTTAAAGTTTTCAGGAATCCTAAAATTCTTGAGTATGGACAATGATGTCTGTATCTGTGCATCATCCTCATATATTATTGTTTCGTTTCCATTTTCACTCTGTATTTTGTAAACTATTGTTATATCATAAACCTCATCCCTTATGAGGTTTTGAAGGTCTATCCTGTATTTCAGCAGGTTTCCCACAACAACTTTGTTTGTCAATATGTTTAGGTCTATTAGCAATCCTTCTATTGGAAGCTTTTCCTTGCTATAAACAAGGACTGTAACTGGTATTTCCCCCTCTATATCCCCTGAAATTATTATCTTTCCCTCATAAATCCCAACATCAACATTTCCCATTAAGGTTACTGTAAACTCCCCGTTTTCATCAGGAAGAATATTCATATTATTTTTATCTATGCTGATAAGATTATCAAGATTACCTTCATAATATATATCAACATTAATTGTGCTATCCCTGTAATTAAAAATAGAAACAGGTATTTTAACAAAAGAGCCTATTCTTAATTTTCTTACTATTTCGCTTATAGAGATAGTATAGTCAATCTCACCTTCCCTTTTTGGATAAAATATTTGCGGCCTTTGCTGCTCAACGATCTTGGAAACTCCCTCTCCTACCCCCTCTTGTATTATCTCAACTATAGATGGACTCATAATTATGTTATGGTAGGTAGTGTTATCCTTGGATATTACTATTTCTGCAAAATAATTTTCATATCCTTCCCTTGTTGCGACAAGATTATGGGCTCCAGAAGGGGCAGTCATGTTATAAGTTCCTGATGATGAAGAGTTAACAACAACCCCAGCAACGCTTATTCTTACGCCCGCTACAGCCACCCCATATTGGTTGGTAACATTTCCAGTTAAGATTCCATCCCTCATTTTGGTTTCATATAGATCCATAGATATGTTGTGTTCTGTTTCTATGTATGCTGTTATGTTAACCTCTGCTATATAGTTTTCATAATCACCCTTCACAGAAACAAGGTTATAAGTTCCCTCATATATTGATATGTTGTAAAACCCATTTGAATCAGTTAAATGGGTTATTCCTGAAATGGTAATGGAAGCGTTTTCTATTGCAAGGCCTGTTTCATTATCCTTCACTGTTCCAAATATTGTTCCATTGTTTAATTTTGCTTCAGGAGATGGTATAAGTGAGATATTGTGCTGTGTTGTCTGTCCTGGTATAACTTCTATTTCCTCAACATATGTTTCATACCCATCCATTATTGCAACTATGAAATTTTCTCCGTAATCCACTGTTATGGAATAATAACCAGACAAATTTGTTGTTGCGTTCTTGTTTTTTATCTTTACGTTAGTTCCTTCAACTGGCTGCCCTGTAAGGCTGTTTGCAACAAAACCTTCAACAGTTCCCTGAGTTGGCTCCATTGCAAAATCATAAGTCGTTGTTGTATGAGCTAAGATGCTTACATTGCCTATGTGGGTTTCATAGCCCTGCAAAAGTGCCGCAAGAGTAAAATTCCCTGCATAAACAGATGAATGATAATTCCCATTTTCATCTGTTGTCAAAGTTACGCCTGCAATATGAATTGTAATATTTGCAAGAGGGTTTCCTGTCCTGTTATCAACAACAGTCCCGTTTATGGTTCCGTTTGTAATATAATCAGGTATCTTTTCCATTGATATGTTGTGGGTTAAAGACCCTCCTAATGATATATTAACAAGTGCTGTATAAGTGTAATACCCTGTATGAGTAGCAACCAGATACTGTACTCCTATTATTGTTGTGATATTGTAAAAACCAAGATTATCTGAATAGTCAATATTATCTCCTATTGAAACCTTTACATCTTCCATAATCTGGCCTGTGGAATTATCAGTTGCATATCCATGAATATTTCCTTCTCCAGAGTCGCCAATCCCCATTCCCTCAGGGCATTCATCATTCGGGTCTGTATAAAAGTAAAAGGTTGATTCAATAGGAGATGGAACAATAAGCTGGTAGTTAAGCTTCTGATTGTTGAATCCTTGCTGAATTGTTGCTATGTGTGTAAAAAACACTGGAACCCCATCAACATCCAATAAACCATAATCAAATTCAGTGCTGTCTTCTTCTCCATATTTCTTGGTGTAAGTCATAGGAACATTGTTGATTGTTAAGTCACCATAATCAACAGAGCCGGTTGTTGTAAAGGTGCTTGAGATTGAATCATCGCTCGCAGGATTTATTCCAAAGTAATTGTCAGCATCATTTGTGTTTCCTGCGGTTATTGTAGTCCAGTCAAGAGTATCCGGGTCAACATCAGAGGAATAAATCTCATGCTCTATATCTGGCTCAAGACAGTCAAAGATAAGGTGAACTGATTTTATTCCACCTGGCTCTGTGTCTTCCCATTGTAGTTCATCATAACCCTGAACCATCAATCCAAGCCCGTAAAATCCATGCCAGTTATAGGTTGGATCAACTTTGGTTATCAAAAGCTCGGTGATTGTCCCTGCCTCAGAAATAACAGCAACATACCCAATGAATGTCTTTAAGGATATAACAAGGAATAATGAAGCGCCTAAAAGAAATAGCATAAATATCAAAAACAATGCGCGATTCCTAAAAATATCATGCGGCTTCATTTTTTTGATTTGATTATCTCAATACCTCCGTTTTTTCCTGGAACAAATGTTATAACAGAACCTTTTTTTAGCTTCATAATATCAGCCCACATAGAAGGAAGAGTGATAATGAACTGCTTATTTTTAAGTTGCTGAATCTTTATCTGGTTTTGAGGCAGCCTGCTTCCTCTTTTTCTGTTTTTGTCAAGTTTATTGTCCATTTTAAGATTAATATTAATCTCATATATATATCTATATATAAACTTTTTGATTGAAGAAAACAATAGAAAACTATAAATAATACTAATTATTATAGTCATTTAAAAGCTAAAAAGGGGTAGTTTAATTGGAAAATAGAGGTGATAACGTTCTTTCGAAGTTAAGTAGTCCTGATTATCTTGTTCTCCTGAACGGAAAAGAAGTAAAAAGCCTTAAAGAGCTGGCTGATTCTTTGAGAAATATGCCTCCTCCAATCTTTGCATATCATGTTAATTTCCAGAAGAATGACTTCAGTGAATGGGTAAAAGAGAAATTAAAGAATGATAAGCTTGCATCAGCAATGAAAAAAGCTGAAGCACCGATTAAAATGGCAGAATTAATAGAAAAAGAGATATCCTTAATAAAAGAAAAGCCTGAAAAAAAGATTAAAGAACATTTTAATGAAAAAAAGATAGAAAAAGAAAGAATAGTAAAAAATAAACAAACAGAAACTAAACCAAGTAAAAAAATAAAAAAAACTGAAGAAAAAAATCAAAAGGAAAAAAGCAATGCTAAGATTGATGAAACTTTGGAAAAAGAAAGAATTATCCTTGATAAAGAGAAAGATATTGTTGAAAGAAAAATTTTGGAATTAAGAAAAGAAATAATGGAGTGTGAAAAAGATATTTTAAAGGAAAATAAAGATCAAAATAAAAATCCAAAAAATATTGATGAATCAAACCATGTTTTAGAAAAAGAAAAAGATATCATGCTGAAAGAAAGAGAAATAGAGTTTAAACAAAAAAAGATATTGGAAATTGAAGAGAGTATTGAAAAAAAATTAGAAGAAGCAAACAAAAAAACAAATCCAAAAAATTCAATTTTTTCAAGAGACTTTATACAGGGGATTATAATAGGAATACTCTTTGTTGTGCTAAGCGCAATATTATACTGGAAAATTTACCTTAATTAATCATAATTAATTTTTTAAAAAAGGGGCGTAAAACAACGCAAATGCAATGGAAAGAGGAAGAGTAAGAGAGAAAGCATTAGTTTTGGCTTTAACAGCCATAATCTTTTTAGCTTTAGCTGGTTATTATGTCCGCTGTGATGTATCTGGTTCTTCATATGAATCAAGCAGTTTAGTTGAAAAAAGTCAAGAGATATCCCTAAACAAAGAATCTTATATTCTGGGAGAAGATGTAACTATATATTTTGCAGATCCTGAAAAAATTAAAGAAGCCAGTATAATAAGCAGCAGAAATTCTTATGTTTTTGTGGGAGAGATAAAAAATTCACTTGATTTTAAACCTCCTGAACAAGGAAATTATACTGTACAGGCAATTCTGACTGATGGAAAAAAGGAAAATGCAGCCTTCTCTGTAATAACAGAATTTTCATCAAATCAAAAAGAGCAAAAAGTAGAATATATAACAACAGACAAAAAGATTTATGAGAAAAATGAAAGAGTAAGCATAAACTTAAGTGTTGAAAAAAACCAAAGCTATGATTTTTCTATATCCTCACGTGAAAACATATACAATTTTGTGAGTGTATCTGATAAAACAATATATTTTATACCTCAGGAAGAGGGAAGGCATTATTTAAGATTAACAAAAAATGATGTTTTAATGGATTCCTCTTTTTTTGATGTTAATCCTACCCAAGAAAAAAACATTCAGCAAATGGTTTGGACTGATAAAAAAGAGTATTTTGTAGGTGAAACTGCTAAGATATTTGTTGAAGGAAATCCTGACAGTTTAAGGGTTATATCAGGTAAAGAAATATTTTATTTTGAGAATATAACCAAAAATCTCTTATTTAATCTAAAAGAGGAAGGAAACTATAAGATTGTATGTTATTTTGAAAACGAAACTTCTGACGCTGAGTTTTATGTTTTTTGCAATGAAACTGAAAAAAAGCAGCAATATGCATTTCAAGAGGAAATTATCTTTGAATTCAACTTCAGCTCAGAAATTGAGAAAAGGAAAACTATTCTTGACAGGATTTTCAAAACCAGTGTTATCGAGCAGATAACTGCTTATGTAGAAAAAAGCAATAATTTAGATGATTTTAATATTGATATAGAAAGAATAGATGAAAATAGTTTCAAGGTTTATGTAAAAGGAAATGAAAATGCACAGCCGGGAAAGTATATCCTTGCTATTGAGACCTCAATAAAGGGAGAAAAAATAATTAAAAACAAGGAATTTATATGGAAAATAAGAGAAAAGCAGGATTACAAAACAGAGATTGAGAATGAAGAAGAAGACGAAAGCAAAACAGAAATAGAAAAAATTATCCTTTTCTTTAAAATAAGCGAAAACCCATTGATTGAGGTTGATTTCACAGGGAAAGTAAAAAAAGAAAATAGCATTATTGATGCTGCATTAAAAAAGCCGACCGTTGAAAAAATAAGCGCTTATGTTTACGGAGAGCATGAAAACCCTGATTTTGAAATCAGCATAACCCATGTTGAGTTTGACAAGTTCAGGTTAAGCATAAAATCAAATGACAATATAAATCCTGATGTATACAGGATTGTCGCTGTTGTTAAAAAACAAAATGAGTTCTTTTCAGAGCAAATGCTTTTCAGCTGGGGCATATCCAATATTTCGCTTTTACAGCAAATGCTGCAACAAGAACAAAATAGAGTTATAAGTATTGATGAGGTTATAACAACAACGCAAATAAATCAGACAAAAGAAAAAAACACTTTAATTGATAAGCAGGATGAAAAAGAAACCCAAGATGAAGAGCAGGAGAAAGATGAATTATATGAAGATGAAGAAAAAACTGATTTAAAGATTAATAAATCAGATAAGTTAATTAACTTAAGTAATAAATTAATTAGTGAAAAATTATCAATAAAAAATCTTGATGAAGAGGTTATCGACTCTGAAATAAAAGTTCTTGATGAAAGAAACAAATCAATAACAGAGGTAAGAGAAAGAAAGATATTTGGAGTGTTTTCAGCAAAAACAATATCTGAAGTTGATGCTAAAGAGTACGACCTTGAGATTACATTAAAGAACCATTCAATAAAAAAAGTATTAATGAGTGATTTAGTTTTAAAAGACGGAGAAAACCCCGAGCTAAAGATTGAAAATCTTAAAAAAGAAGATATAGATGATTCATTAAAGAACCCCAAGAATTCTTTTTCCATTGACCCTTCTGAATTAAATTTCACAAATGCAGAACTAACATTAAATGCGAGGGGTTCTGAGCTTTACAAATGCAAAGACTGGAATTTTACAGAACAGAAATGCTATGGTCAATGGGAAAAAGTGAAGGACATAGTGCCAGGAGAGGATTACACAATAGACATAAATTCTGAAGACCCTGCATTTACAGAGATCGGACTTGTAACAATAAACACTCATAAGAGCGTTTACCTTCCAAATGAAGAGGCTTTCATAGGAATAGGAATTCTCGATCACAGAGGAAGGGTTGTGTGCAATGCAAGCGTTGTTCTTGAAATAACTGAACCTAATGGAAAGAAAACAACACTAACAACAGAGAACAATGAAATAAAAATAAGTGATGAATGCCATCTATATGAAGTAACAGAGCTTCCTGATTATTACACAACTTACAAGGTTGGAAATCCGGGCGAATATACTATGAAGATAACAGCCTTAACATATGACGGAAATCCTGTTATGGTTGATAGTTTTTATGTTGAAAGTCATGTTGATTTTGATGTGGAAAGAAATGGTCCAACAAGAATATTCCCTCCTGTAAAATATGAAATGAACTTCACAATAAAGGCAAACAATGATTATAATGGACCAATAACAGAAATTGTTCCGAAAGGATTTGAAATAACTTCACAAGATGGATTGACTGTTTCTGAAACAGAAGAAAATAAAATATTAGCATGGGACAAAAATCTTGAGAAAGGAAATGTTTATTCAATTGGTTATGAGTTTGATGCCCCTGATGTATGGCCTGATATTTTTTACCTTGGGCCTTTATCAATAGGAATATGGTATGAATCAAGGGAGTGGCAGATAGCAAGCGATGCTCAGAAATGTGTGATACAGGATGTTGGAACATTTGATATTAGCGCACCAGATATTAATATAGGGTCTACAACAACAGCAACAGCTGACATAAGCACACAAAATCCAAATGGAGCTGTTGATGCCGGAACATGGGAAATTTTTATAGAAACAGATGGTGATACAAGGATAACAACAAGTTGCCAGGGGGGAGTACCAGTCAAGGTAATATCAGCAACAGGCTCAGGAGGGGATTATTCAACTTATTGTGTTGACAATACACCAAACAATGCAACAATAACATGCTCAAATGTTCCAAAAGGCACAAACTTAGGAACATTTACTTTTACAATTGAGGGATGTGAAGCAGGAAGTGACACTTACAGACTTGAATCAACAACAACAACTAACAGTTTAGACAGTTTTACTGGAAGCGACACATTAACAGTGAATGCAGCAGACAGCACCCCTCCAACAGTAAGTTTAAGCAGCCCCTATGATGATACATGGCAGAAATCAAGGAATGTTAATTTCACTTACACAACTACAACAAATGACCATTATGAAAACTGCAGCTTGTGGACAAATGAGTCAGGATGGAGATCAAAGCAGGCAAATAAATCCAGCATAATAAACAACAGCATAAACTGGATTAATGAAACCTTTGATTCTGACGGGCATTTTCTCTGGAATATTGAGTGTTATGACCAAAATGGTAATTCAGACATGGATTCAGAAAATTATACTGTAAAGGTTGACACCTCAAATCCAACTGTAACCCTTGAATCACCAGACCCAGATTATTATGATGACACATCTGACCCCGCAACTGTAACATTCAACTGCAGCATAACAGACAATCTTCAACCAAAGAATATTTCGCTTTATTTAACTAATGGAAATAATGAAAGTTTTTCATTCAATGATAGCTGTACTGTAAGTGTAAATGATTATTGTGAATGGTCAAAAAGCCTGCCAAACGGCAATTATACATGGAATTGCCTTGGTTATGATGAGGCAGGATGGTATGATTGGGGTAATAATCAAACGGTAAAGATAAACTCAACATTCAGTGTTCCGCAGATTGATAAAATACAATGCCAGGAACAAAATGAAGGATGGGTTGATTGTAGCAATATTGATTTCCATGAAACATTATTGGCTGTAAGGGTTAATTTCACTGATGCTTATGCATACATAACAAATGTCAGTTTTAATTTAACAAATATTCCTGACAGCTATACTTATTTTTACAGCAATTCAAGCTACAACAGTTCAGGGTACTGGGTTTACAACAATACAGATATTATAATAAATGATTCAGGTGGATTTAAGCTGGAAGTTAATTCATGGAACAGCCTTAACACTACTGATTCATCAAGCGCGGAATGGAATATACCCTGGGGAACTTTAACTGCAAATCTCATAAACCCAACAACAGATACTCCGGTAAACAAGGACTTCTTTTTTGTTTTTACAGCAGAGGTTAGTTGTATCGGAGGAGAGTGCGGTAATATAAACGCAATCCTTGACCCTATGGCAACTGCATACTATGACCCTTCTTCAGATGTTCAAACAGGTTGGAGTTGTACTGGAGGATCATGCGCGACTGGGCATTATGCGGTTCTGGATGAGGGAACAAGACAGCCTAATTCTCCTGTTACAACAGATTATGTTTATGAAGCATGCAATGCAGAATCCATTGATGAGCATTCAATAGATTCAATCAGTGAAGATAATCTTCAATACATAACAATTTGGGCGTATATATCAACAGGTTCTAACTGTGCTCTTGGTATTAAGCTTAAGAACGGAAGCACTATAATGAATCAATCTTTATGGGGTGCAGGAACATCTTTTTCATGGGTGA
>JAQTRH010000026.1 GCA_028711925.1 Candidatus Nanoarchaeia archaeon
ACAGAATAGTTTCTACATTAAAAAGAATCAGAATAAGACCCTATTCCCATATAAAAAAACTAGTGGGCTCTAACTATTTTAGATTGAGAGTTGGAGACTACAGAGTAATTCTTGATATAATAGAAAATAAATTAATAATCCATGTCATAGAAGTGGGACATAGAAAAAATATTTACAAAAGAAGAGTCTAAAATAATCCCGAAGTTTTATTTGGTTTTTGTTTTATAAATTCACCATACTTTCAAAATTTATTTTAATAGAACAGCAAAAGATTTCTAAAACGCAAAAACCTTCCGAAAAAAATTAGCAAAGGATTATTAAAAACAAGTTTAAATATTGATTTATGAATTTCAATAATTATAGCTTTCTAAATCATTTACGTACATCATCCAAACTTAAAAACAGAAAAGTTTATAAGTGTAATAATATTTGCACAGATGTACTAAAAATGTTACATAAAAGCAAGCTGAAGATTATGGAATTATTTTTCGAAGAGCCATCAAGAAATTTCCAGATAAGGGGGATAAGCAGGTTAACTAAAATTGCTGTTACTTCGGTCAAAAAATATCTTGAAGAGCTTCAAAAAGAAAAACTAGTAAAAAAAGATAAAGAAACCTTGTATCCAAGCTATGTTGCAAACCAACAAAACAGGATGTTTAAAATCTACAAGCAGCAAAATATGATTCTTAAACTGCATTCATCCGGCTTAATAGACTTTCTTGAAGATAGTTTACACCCTAGATGCATAATTCTTTTTGGAAGTATAAGAAGAGGAGAATACAACAAAAAAAGTGATATTGATATCTTCATACAATCAGATGAAAAGGAGATTAACCTAAAAAAATTTGAGAAAATATTAAATCATAAAATCAATTTGTTTTTTCAGGAAAAGATATCTAAATTAAGCAACGAACTTTTCAACAATATAGCTAATGGGATAAAGCTTTCTGGATATTTAAAAATAAGATGAAAAAAGAGATTATGGAATGGGATAGCTGCAAAAAGTATCATATAAAGCAAATAACCCCTGACGAAAATAAAATTAGCTCTATCCTAAAGATGTGCTCACTTAGATTAAAATTTGCCAAAAAACAGGAAATAACTGACGAAACTTCCTCAATTATCACAGAAATTTATTATGAGATTATAAAAGAATTACTAACTGCATTGTTGCTAAAGAAAGGGTTTAAATCAGACAACCATGAATGCCTAATATCTTATTTCAAAGAAAACTATCAAAATTACGAATATGAAACAAACATAATTCATGAATTAAAAGGAATCAGAAATAGAATCAACTATGAAGGATTTTTTATAGAAAAGAAATACTTAATCAAAAATAAATTGGAATTTGAGCATATTATACAACTTCTAATAAAAATAATACAAAAAGATTAATTTCTAACTATAATTGAAAATAAATATATTTCAATAAAACAAAAAAATATTTCTAAAGTACAAAAACCTTCCGAAAAAAATTCATAAAAGGTTATTAAGAATGATCTCTTATTATAATGCATGAAACAGAAAGATTTAAGAAAATACAGGAAGGATCTAAGAATTCAGAGAAAAGAAGTATTGTTAAACAAGATACTTAACAGCAAAAGAACACATGATCCCCTTGAGATAATAATAAAGACAGAAGACAATAAAAGAGTAAAGGAAAAAGTTGCAAAGCAGATGCAAAGTCTCGGCAAGATAACACATGTCTTCCAAAAAATACCCTACCTAAGCTTAGTATGTATGGCAGACGACGCAGAGCAGATATTCAACAAGATAAACAGAAAACAAACCAACAGAATTTTTGAAAAGAGCTTTAGATATAGCTTGAATGCTGCAAAAGCCGTTGACTTGTCAGGAAAGTTTTCCACCATTCCCGTAAAGATTAGGTCTGGGACTTACAAAAATACAAAAAGTAATTTGTGGAACCTTGAGATGATAGGAGCATATAAAGCGCATTCAAATTCAAGAGGAAATGGTGCAAAGATTGCAATAATTGATACAGGCGTTGATTACAATCATGATGAGCTGAAAAAAAATTTTACTTATAATAAAGGATATGATTTTGTGGAGAATAATAATAGCCCTATGGACAAGGAAGGCCACGGAACGCACGTAGCAGGAACTGCTGCAGGCAAAGATTGCGGGGTAGCTCCTGACGCAACGCTTTATTCATTAAGGGTTCTTAACGAGTACGGCTCTGGCTCTGATGCAGATGTTGCAGCAGCAATAGAATGGGCCATAACAAACAACATGCATGTTGCAAACATGAGCCTTGGCGGCCCAGGAGCATCATCTGCACTTGAAGAAATGTGCAGAATAGCATCGCAAAACGGATTGCTTCTTGTTGCTGCTGCCGGAAACACAGGAGGTGTTGATGCAGAATACCCCGCAGCATTCGGGGATTATGTGATAGCAGTTGCAGCCGTTGACTCAGAGAAAAAACATGCCTACTTCAGCACTATATGGGAAACAAATGATATTTCTGCACCTGGTGAGGGTATATACTCTGCATTGTTAGGTGGGGGATACACCTATTTAAGTGGCACATCAATGGCTACTCCCCATGTAGCAGGAGGGCTTGGTCTCTTAATGTCAAAATCCAACAAGCCGAATCTCGCTGAAGATATAATGCATGAAACTGCTGAAAAACTTCCTTATAATGGAGAATACGACTATGGGTGGGTGTTTGGCTCAGGCCTCTTAAGGGCAGACAGCATGATAAACAACTTTTCATTAAAGGGAAGAATACAAAGATTAAAAAACATTAAAAGTTATAAATCAACAATAAAAAAGGTGGCAAAAACAGCATGGAGGATACTATACTAAAATGCAAGAAAACAAAAATCTTGAAAACAATATTGAACTTGAATATATGATTATACTGAAAGAAGACTATGAAAAAAAACAGGGAACAAGAAATGCTATTGAAAATAATCCTGAAATAGAAATATTAAGAAGATATGATATTATTGATATGTATCATATAAAAATAAAAACAGATAAAATATCAGAAGGAATAGATATGAAAAAATACGTTGAAAATAAAGCCCAGGAAATCAAGGATATTGAGGGAGTTGACAAAGTAAATAAGGTGCAAAGAGATTATAAAGTATTAGAGGATTATATTAACCAAGATCAACAACCTTATTGAGTTGATCCTTTAGCCTTTTTTGATAATCAGCAACCTTTTCACCGTCTTCTTTCTCCATGCTTAGGATATTCATAAGATTCTCTATAAGAATTTTCTCATTTTCAGAATCAAGGTTTTCCACTTTTATCTTGCCTATACTTTCTTCTATAAGGATTTTTTCTGTTTCCTCAACAGATTTGCTGCTTACCTCTATTTCATCCATTTCCTTTGTTTTAAGAGCAGAGGTATTTTTCATCACAAAATGAGCACCCTGTTCATAGATTTTTTCTAAAATGCTCTTTAAGTTTATATCAGAACACTTTCCGGAATCAAGAGTGCCAAAGAGCCTTAAGGTAACAATTGTGTTTATGAACTCCCTGCCCTCTATTTTTTCCTGTATTGTTGTTTTAACCTGCTCAGGGGTTTTTTTATCGCAATCAATTTTCAATGAAAAAACATTGTAGATAATAATCGGCTCATAGTCCAGTTTTAATTCATCCTGATTTTTTTCAACTATGTAAAAGCCGCCGTTCTCAAGATTCTCTATCTCGCTGAAATTATTTGGAAATAAAGGACCTGGATAAACTACAGTGCCGTATCCCTCCTCTTTTTTGGTGAAGATGTAGTGAACATGGCCTCCGGCGTAATAATCAAAGTTTTTTGGGAGTATTGAAATTGGTTGCGAGTCCATTGATTCCAGCTCTTTTGGCTTAAACTCTGTTAAGGCAGTATGAAACATGAATATCTTAAATCCATCCTCGTCTTCAATTGATTTTCTCGCTAAATTTCCGTACTGGCTTTTGTCAAGCATGCCTTTTCTTCCGTAAATGCCTGTTATCTTCACTTTTGTCTTTTCATCAAATGTAAACTCAAGATTTAGCTTTTCATCTATCTGTTTTCCTTTCATTACATTTGTTATAAGCCCTGCGTTTTCAAGAACATCAATTATTGTTTTTCCGCTTGGTGAAAAATCGTGAGAGCCGGGAATTGTGTAAACAGGAATTTCATTATCCTTCAGTTTTTTCAGCTGTTTCACAGCTGTTTTTAATGAATCTATGCTTGGAAGCGCTGTGTTGAAGAGGTCTCCTGCTATCAAGACAAAGTCAACTTTCTTTTCAATGCATGTCTGGACTGCCTTTTGAAAGGCCTTTGCATTTGCATCCCTGAGCTTTGCATCGTTCCATCCCCCTATGTGGCAGTCGGCCATGTGAGCGAATTTCATAACAAAAAGAAACTATGTATAATATAAAAAGTTATAGTTTCCAACCATTCAAAAAAAACTTAGAATATGGTTTATAAAAACTTAAAAAACAGCATATTTTTATATATAAAGAAAGTTTTAAATAAAAAAGACATTAAAATTAACTATGTTAGATCAAGATACACTTAACTGGGTTAAAGAACAACTGCAACAAGGTTATACAGAAGATCAAATTAAGGAAGCATTAATTGAAAATGGATTTGATGAAGAAGAAATTAGTATATCTTTAAAGGATAGTATAAGCGATGGTTCTAATATTTTTTCTATTCTTTGTTTAGTGTTTTTCTTTATACCTTTCCTATCTGTAATCTTGGGGATTATTTCTATAAGAAAGATTATAAATGAAAACGCCAAAGGAAAAGCAGTAACATTCATTGGTTTGTTAATTAGTACAATACCTTGGATTTTGATTAGTAGTTTCTTCTTAATATACTTTGGTGATGTGAGTATAACTGCATTATTTGCTGTATTAATAATACCTATATTAATAATTATTTTAGGATTCTATTTCATAAACAAAACCATCAAAGAGAAATCTCATTCGCTTGGTGCGGTTTATATTTTTGGAGCTCTTTTTATTTTAATATTTCCTGTTTCATTGGCGTATATAAGTTATTTTGGGGCAATGTCGCCTAATGATATTCCCCTTTCTAATTTAGAACAAGATTTTGATACAGATATAGCTTCTGAAAAAATTACAGGGATTGATAATGAACTTCCGGATAGTTGTTCAATTGGTCCACCCTCTATCTTCTCTTGTGCGGGCTGGAAGGCAGATTCATCGGGATTACTCACTATTTCAGTGAAATATCATGAAAACTATGATATTTCTAATTTCAATTTGATAGTTGGAAGAAAATGCAATCCAGAAGGTATAAATTTTAAAGCAGGGGAAACAAAGGAATTTAGGTGTGAAATCCCAGAATCAGAACCTGGCAAAAAGTATAAAAAATCATTATTAATAGAATATAAAGACAATGAAAACAATCTAAAAGAAATTCCAGGTAAGTTGAGAGTGACTTATGAATAGATGTTAAGAATTAAATATTCTTAGCAAAATTTTTAATGTGTTTCTGGGATTATGCCCATCCCTTTTTTAAGCTGATTAACATCATAGGTTGCTTAGATACCTCTCACCCCTATCCGGCAAGATTGTAACTATGTTTTCAAATCTGTTCTTTAATTTTTTTGCCGCCAAAATATTCGCTCCTGAGCTTATTCCAACTAAAAATCCATATTTCCTTGCAATTTCCTTGCTCATATTGATTGCATCCTCACTTTTTATAGTGATAACCTCATCAATCAAGTCAAGATTATCCTTAACTAACTTAGGGATAAATCCCTCACCAATGCCTTGTATCTTATGAAGCCCATGTTTCCTTCCGTTTAAAACCGCTGATTCTTCTGGTTCAACTCCTATTATTTTGACATCAGGGTTTGATTTTTTCAGTGCCTTTGCCACTCCTATCAAAGTTCCTCCTGTGCCTATGCCTGCAACAAAGGCATCAACATTTCCCTGTGTTTTTTCAACAATCTCTTTGCCAAGCCCGTACTCATGTGCATATATATTGTCAGGGTTGTCAAACTGTCTTGGAAGCCATGCATCTAGATTATTTTCAGCAAGCTCATTGTACTTGTCCACTGCTCCCTGCATGTCTTCATCAGCAGGAGTCAAGACGAGTTCTGCCCCAAATGCAGTCATCATTTTTTTTCTTTCCATGCTCATTGATTCTGGCATCACTGCTATGAAATTATATCCCTTTAAGGCAGATATCATCGCAAACCCAATGCCTGTATTCCCGCTGGTAACCTCAATTATTTTCATTCCCTGTTTTAATTTACCCTCCTGCTCTGCTTTCTCAACCATATACCATGCCATCCTGTCCTTTACGCTGCCCGTGGGATTAGTTGTTTCCAGTTTTGCCAGTATCCCCTCTATTTCAACCATAGGCGTATTACCTATTATTTCACTCATTTTAATTGTTTTTAAATCAGTGGCTATTTTTTGTATTGTTTCCATTTTTTATACCTCCTTGAAGTTGTTTATAGATTTTAAAAAATTCAAAAAAGAAATTAATTTTAATTAAGCTGATGAGTGTAGAATTAACAACAACAAGAAACAGCTTCAGCTGAATAAGAATAATTTGATTCAACTTGATTTGTATTATGCTGTTTCATAGTAAGTATGCTAAATATAATTACTATTTAAATGTTTCTTTTGTTATTACTATAAAATAGCAATCAACTGATGACAACAAATAAGTAGATTAAAAATTATATCAACAAATAAGTAAAATCATTTTCCAAAAAGAATATAAACTAAAAGTTTAACATATTTGTTTATTATGGCAGAAAAAGAGGTTGTTAATGTTATTAAGGAATGGGCTGTTACTTATATTAAGCACAGGGATATAATGCTCAGGACATTGATTGAAATAAACGATAATGGAAATAGCTTAACCGTAAAGTACAAAGACAAAGAGCATCTTTTCATTTTAAAGCCCTCTCTTGAAGAATCCTTAATTCAGGGATTAGACACTAAAACAACAAGCATAATAACCCTTAACTCCAAGGAAAACTTTAATTTTTTAATAGACAACTGGAAAAAACTGGTAAAGTTTGAGAATCTTACATTTTTCTTTATAAATCCGCATTCAGAGCTTGAAACAAAGTGGTTTATCTCACCTTATGTCCATAATAAGATATGCGACGAAGATTCTTTTAAGCAGGGCCTCAAAAGCATGTTTGACACTGTTGAAAAAACAAGTGAAAAAGAAATAATGAAAAAATTATAATTAACCTCTTACGTGGCTGAAAAATCTTCTTCCTGAGATTCCCTTGCCAGCTCCTTTTTCATTGTATTCATTATAGACATCAGGGCTCATTGTAAAAACCATCTTTATGTTGTATTTCTCAGCAAGAGGTAATACCAGTTTGTCTCCAATGCTTCCACCTGGCTGCACAATAACCTCAGGCAAAAGGGCATGGTTGTAAGATTCATTGAAATTATTTCTTTTTGGTATGAAAACTTTTTCTTCCTCATTTTCTTTATATTTAAAGCCTTTATCCTGAAAAATCTTATCTACGCGGTCTATTCCTGCTGTTTCTATAAATCCATCTAATTTAGGATAAAATGCATCAGAAAACCCTACATTTATTTTCTTAACCTGATCAATAAACTCTTCAAAATCATCTCTTTTAAACGGAGTGTCATAAAGGACCATTTCCCATGCCTCATCAGTGTTTTCTGCCAAGGCATGATAAGCCTGACCTTTCAAGCATTGCCCTTGCTTTTTCTGCTGCAACAACCCTTGAGCCGCATCCATCGCCTAGTCCGGCTATTGCCCCGTTGTGAACAAAAAATACAAGGTTTGAGTTAAGATAGATTGCCGCATTCCCTGCAAATTCTATATCATCTAAAATTCTCTTATCCAATGAATTTATGTTAGAATTTCCTTTGTTTCCTGTAACAACAACAGCCTCTTCTTTAACTTTATATGGTTTGTCATGGTCCTGGATTATTCCATAACCAAGGGGTGTGAATTGGATGTTTAATTCTGGGTTGTTTAAATCATACGGCTTTATGTTTCCTGTTTTTATCAGAAATCTGTTTTTATGCGCATCAACTACTTTGGTGTCTGTAAGGATATTAACTGCATGATTTTCAAAATCAGGAGCTACAATCCCCTCAAAAAATGTCTTATCAAGGAACTCTGCAGTATCATATTCAAATGCTTTATTAAATCCCCAAAATCCTCCAAAAGGTGAGTTAAGGTCGCCTGCAATTGCCTTTATTGCTGCCTCAAGCTGTGTTTTTCCTTTTGCTATTACCACAGGCCTTGTGTGCTTTGATGCAACAGCGATATGTTCTGTTTCGGTTCCATTGTAAAAATCACCAAGATTTAAAGATGTTCTAAGACATGCGCTAATATCCAATATGTTTGTTGAGCCCGGTATTCTTTGTTTTTTCCCTAAATCAATTTCATTGTTATACAAACTTATTGATGTCAAAGGTTGATCTTTGAAACTATTTATTCTGAAAAGATACGCTTTCTGGTGGCGATTATCGCCTCCCTTAAGCTCCATTAATTCCTCAATTCTTATTATTTTTGACATTTTATTTACTCCTCGCTTTTTTCATTAAGCAATATTGTATTATTTTAATCTTTCAATTGCTTTCCTAGCAATATCATTTCTGTAGACAAAAACCTTTTTTCCATTGATTTTTGATGTCGCATTATCAATCACATGAACTGCATCATAGGCCTTTCCAACAGCATCCTTTATTCCATTTTCAGAATATGATGTAACTCCTAAAACGCGTCCTCCTGCCGTTATTACTTGACCTTTTTCATTTAATATTGTCCCAGCATGAAAAACCTTAACATCTTTCATTTTAGCAACTTCTTCAAGCCCACCTATAGGATATCCTTTCTCGTATTCAAAGGGATATCCATTAGAAGCCATAACAACACAGCATGCTGCTCCCTTTTTTAAATCAAATTTAATATTTTCAGTTTTTCCTTCAAGAGCTGATTTTATTGGCCTGTAAATACTATTAAGCATCATGACAACCGGCTGTGCCTCTGGATCACCAAAGCGGCAGTTGTATTCAAGAATTTTAGGTTTTTTTATTATCCAAAAATTTTTAGTCATGATAACAGCAGCATATAAAAATCCCCTGTATTCCTTATCATATTCCATCTTTCTTACAATAGGGGCCATCATATCTTCTGCAACAGAATTAACAACTTTAACATTTGCAACAGGAGCAGGGCAGTATGCTCCCATCCCTCCTGTGTTAGGGCCCTTATCATTATCAAGCAAACGCTTATGGTCCTGCACTGAAATCTTTAATGGGATTACCCTCTTTCCATCAGATATCCCAAAAACAGAAAACTCCTCGCCATAAAGCCTTTCTGCAATTATTATTGACCCAGAATATTTTTCAGCATGCTCTTCAAGTCTTAATAAAGCCTCATCTTTGTTATCACATACATAAACCCCTTTTCCCCCTGTCAAACCATCTGCCTTAATCACAATTCCATTTTTTTTGTTTAGTTGTTTTATTGTTTCTATTGCAACTATTTTATTTGGGCATACTGTTGAATCTGCCTGATGAATCTCTAATTCCCTCATCAAACTAAAAGAATATGCCTTGCTTGTCTCTATGATTGAAGCATCTTTTTTTGGCCCGAATACATTGTCATAATACCTATTGTGAAAATAATCAACAATTCCATGGGCTAAAGGCTGTTCAGGCCCAACAACAACCATATCTATTTTTTCATTTTTAACAAAATCACTTAGTTCAGAAAAATTTTCCTTTTTTGTTCCATCAATATCAATGTTCCTGCATTTATCATCTAAGCTTGTTCCTGCATTTCCCTTTGCATAAATAACCTCATCAACATCTTTGTCCTGAGAGATGCTCCATCCTAATGCATGCTCTCTTCCTCCTGAACCTACAATTAAAACCTTATTTTTCATTTTGATTTAAGAGGCATAACTAAAACAGAGTTGAAAAAATAAAAATATTTTAATCACTGCCCATTTGTTTTATTTGGCTTTTAATTATTTAAACCTTTCTATTTAGTGTCATTTTAAAATAGATACAAAATCCTAGAAATTAAATGTATTCTATTGTCCCTGGTGGTTTTCCTGTGATTTCATAAAGCACTCTTGCAACGTTTGGTATTTCTCCTGTAATCCTTTTTGAAAGCTTTTCAATAGTTTTCTTCCTTGGAAGGAAAATATCAGCTGTCATAAAATCATCTGTCTTCACTGCCCTTACGATTATAATATACTTTCCAGGAGCCTTGCCTCCAATCATTCCTGTTGCTGTATCATTTGGAAGGCATGCCAGGCATTGAGATGGATTATAAATCTTTAATTCTTCCTCAACAATCTTCTGTGCTTTTCTTACAATACCTATTTTTTCCCTTGTTGCTTCCCCAAGAACTCTTATCAGCAATCCTGGCCCAGGAAATGGTGGTCTGTTGTAAATTTCACCTGGAAGGTTAAGGTCTATAGCAATATCCCTGACCTGATACTTGTATAAATCAGAGAGGGGCTCAATAACTTCTTCTATTCCAAGTTCAGCATAATCTGATTTTGTTCTGATATTGTGCTGGCTCTGGCCCTTATCAAACATGATTTTGTCTGCCTTGATAGTTCCCTGCAAGAGATATTTTGCATTGTTTTCCTTGATTATCCTGCTGAAAATATCATAGAATTTATTGGAAAACACCTTTCTTTTGTCCTCTCCATCTTTTATGAATCTCACTGCATCATAAAATTCATCGGCTGCATCATAAAGCTTAACCTCTATTCCCCTTTCTTTAAATGTTTCAACTACTTCCTCTGGCTCGTTCTCCCTCATAAAACCTGTGTCAATAAAATATGATTTTAGTTTATCACCTAGTGCAATTTTGCCGAGAAATGTAACAACAGATGAATCAACTCCTCCGGATAAGGCGTTTACTGCAACTTTATCCTTAACCTTGCCTTTTATGCCCTCTATTTTCTCATCAATAGATTCCATTTTATACCTCATTCCGATGCATAATTGTCAAAATATCCCTGAATTAAAACTATTGGTGTTCCTTTGTCTCCGCTTCCTGATATAAGGTCGCATAGGCTTCCCAATAAATCAGTGTATTGCCTTGGTGTTGTCCCCTGTGATTCCATTTTTCCAAAAAGGTTTTTGTCTTTAGACCTTATACAATCTTTAATTGCTTTCTCACACTCTCCCTGGTTTAATTCCTTAAAATTTTCTGCAATGTACTTAAGCTTGAGCTCATTCGGAGAGCCCTCAAGACCCTTGTTATAGCTTGGGGAAACAACAGGGTCGGCAAGCTCCCATATTCCATGTGGATCTTTAAAAGCTCCGTCACCATAAATCATAACCTCAACATTCTTTCCTGTTTTTTCTTTTATCTTTTTTTGAATTTCATCAACATAAACTTTTCCGTTTTCATCTTTTACTCTTGGAAAGAGTTTTAATGATTCCTCACTCATTTTATTTGAGCCAAGCAGCCCATAATCCTCATTATACCCCTTATCATTGCAGGGAGTGCTGCATATGTCCTCAAGGCCATAAACAACATTTACTAATGAATTTTCTAGTATTTTTTTCGTTTGCTTTCTTGTGTGTATATCAGCCACAAGGGCTTTGCTTGTCAGATAAAAGATATCCTCAGGATTGTTTGAAAAAACAACAGAAAATCTTGCTTTTTCGCTTTCAACTAAGTTCCTATAAAAATTAACATAGTTAATTCCTGTATTTGGATGCCTGAAATCACTAAAATGTTTTATATAATCTTTTTCCGTTAATAAATCTGAAAAAGGATTAATTTTAAGTTCATACAATCTTTCTTTATCCATAACAGGATTTCCAACTTCATCTTCAGGATATTTCAACAGCATGCCTACCTTTTTCGAGCCTCTTGCTATTGCTTTCAGTATAAGTGAAAACCTGTTCCTGCTTAGTATTGGAAAAACAACTCCTACCTCTCCATGAAACTTGCTTTTTATTTCATCGGCAACTTCGTCAACAGTCACATAGTTGCCCTGCGCTTTTGCAACTATGGATTCTGTTAAGCCGATTACATCCCTATCTTTTAGTTTAAATGAATTTTCACCTTGCGCTTCAATAACAGAATCAGCAACTATATCAACAA
>JAQTRH010000027.1 GCA_028711925.1 Candidatus Nanoarchaeia archaeon
ACCAGAAATCGATATGATAAACAGAGCTTTTGCAGAGGTTATGCTAGAGGGTGATGCAAATGGCAGAATTTTTTCTTTTCCAATCCCAACTTATAATATTACAAAAGATTTTGATTGGGATAATCCAGAATATGAACCTCTTTGGGAGATGACAGCAAAATACGGAATTCCTTATTTTTCAAATTTTATAAATTCAGATATGAAGCCGGAGGATGCAAGAAGCATGTGCTGCAGATTAAGGCTTGACCAGACTGAATTAAGGAAAAGAGGAGGAGGCTTATTCGGCTCAAACCCATTAACAGGAAGCATAGGAGTCGTTACAATAAATCTTCCAAGATTGGGATTTACATCAGCAACTGAAGAAGAATTTTTTGAGAAGATTGAAGAGTTAATGGATCTTGCAAAAGAAAGCCTGGAAATAAAAAGAAAGGCACTGGAAAATTTCACTAAAAAGGGATTATACCCTTACTCTAAGTTCTATTTAAGAAGTGTTTACCAGGGCTTTGGCGAATACTGGAAAAACCACTTTTGCACCATTGGTTTATTGGGAATGAATGAAGCAATTACCAATTTTATGCCTGGAGAGGACATTACAACAGAAAAAGGAAATGAATTTGCTTTAAAAGTCCTGGATTTTATGAGAAAAAACATTCAGGAATACCAGAAGGAAACAGGAAGCATATACAACTTAGAGGCAACTCCTGCTGAGGGAACAACATATCGCTTTGCAAGAGGAGACAAAAAAAGGTTTGGCAGGATAAAGGTTGCAAATGAGGAAAGCTATAAAAAAGGTGCAAAGCCATATTATACAAACTCCAGCCAGCTTCCTGTAAATTTTACAGATGACTTGTTTTATGCACTTGAGCTGCAGGACCCCTTACAGATTAAATACACCGGAGGAACAGTATTCCACTCTTTTATTGGGGAAAAGCTGGATAAAGAAGGGGTGAAGCAATTAGTGAGAAAAATAGCTGAAAACTTCAGGCTGCCATACTTCACAATAACTCCTACTTTTTCAGTGTGTCCCATACATGGTTATATTGCAGGAGAGCACGAATACTGCCCAAAATGTGAGTTGATATCTGATGAGGAATTTAAAAAAATAAAGGAGGTTGTAAAATGAAAACAAAATGTGAGGTTTATTCAAGAGTTGTCGGCTACTTGAGGCCAGTTGAGCAGTGGAATGAAGGCAAGTCAGAGGAATTTAGTGACAGGAAAACCTTTGAAGTGGGAGATACAAAAAGATAATGTTAAGAATGCAAATATCAGGATTACAAAAACTCACTTTAATTGATTATCCTGGCAAGACAGCATGCACTATTTTTTTGTCTGGGTGCAATTTCAAATGCGGGTTTTGCCATAATCCTGAGCTTGTTCTTTCTAATGGAGAAAAAGAAAATTACAGCGAAAACAATATTTTAGATTTTTTAGATAAAAGAAAAAAATATCTTGATGGAGTTTGTGTTACAGGGGGAGAGCCATTGATAAATCCTGAATTAAAGGATTTTTTAAAAAGAATAAAGGAAAAAGGGTTTCTTGTTAAGGTTGATACAAATGGATCTTATCCTGACCATCTCAAAGAACTTATTCAAAATGATGTCGTTGATTATATTGCAATGGATATAAAATCAGATAAAGATAATTATGACATTCTTGCCGGCATTGATGTTGATATCAAAAAAATTGAGGAGAGCATAAAAACTATAGTCAATTCAGGAATTGATTATGAGCTCAGAACAACTGTAATAAGAGGATATCATGATCCTGAAAAAATCAAAAAAATCGGTAAATGGATTAATAAATTAGCTGGAAAACCAAAAAAATATTATATACAGAATTTTATTCCAAGAGAGGGTAAGCTTGTTGATGAAAAATTTGAGAAGATAAGCCCATTTGAGAATGAGGAGATTGAAGAGATGAAAAAAGCAGCAATTCCTTATTTTGAGAAAGTTGAGTTGAGGGCTTAAGGTCAAAATGATAGTAATTGGAATAACAGGAACATTAGGAGCAGGGAAGGGAACTATTGTGCATTATCTTGTTAAAAAGAAGAATTTCCAACATTATTCTGTAAGGGATTTTTTGGTTGAAGAAATAAAAAAAAGAGGCATGCCTGTAAACCGAGATAGCATGGTTGAGGTTGCAAATGATTTAAGAGCAAAGAACTCCCCAGGTTATATAGCTGAAGAATTATTTGAAAAAGCAGAAAATTCAGGCAAGGATTGTGTTATTGAAAGCATAAGAACAGAAGGAGAGATAAATTCACTTAGAAAAAAAGGCAAATTTTACTTGTTTGCTGTTGATGCTGACCCAAAAAAAAGGTATGAACGAGTTCTAAATAGGAAGAGCAGCACAGACAGCATATCATTTAAAGAATTTATTGATAATGAGAAAAGGGAAATGCAAAGCAAAGATCCCAATAAGCAAAATCTTTCCAAATGTATTTCAATGGCAGACTATGTTTTTGATAATAATGGCACTGTTGAAGAGCTTTACAAGAAAGTGGAGGATGTTTTAGATGAAATCAGAAAAAACTGAATATAAAAGGCCAACCTGGGATGAGTATTTCATGAAAATGGCATCCCTGGTTGCTGAAAGAAGCACTTGCTTAAGGCATCATGTTGGAGCTGTAATAGTCAAGGATAAGAGGGCATTAACTACTGGCTACAACGGGGCTGCAAAAGGAATGAAAGACTGCACTGAGCTTGGCTGTTTAAGGGATGAGCTTGGAATTGAATCAGGAACAAGACATGAAGTATGCAGGGCAATCCATGCAGAGCAGAATGCAATTATACAGGCAGGAGTTCATGGAATAAACATATACGGCTCAACACTGTACTGCACACATACTCCATGCATGATTTGTGCAAAAATGATAGTTAATGCAGGAATTAAAATGGTTGTAAGCTATCATGATTATGCAGATAAAGATGCAAGGAAATTTCTTGAAGAAGCAGGCGTTGAACTTATGAAAGTTAAGAGACCAAGCGATACTATTACTTTCAAAGACTAAAATTAGAAAATTTTATTAATAAACCTATTTTCTTTTTGTTATGCTTACAGAAAAAGATTATGATAAAATAAGGGCAGAGCTTGACAGCTGCAAAAGACCAATGTTCTTTTTTGATGACGACCCGGATGGATTGTGCTCTTTTCTTTTGTTTTACAGATATGTAAAAGAGGGAAAAGGAGTTGTTGTTAAAAGCAGCCCTGAATTAAAGCCTATGTTTCTAAGGACAGTTGAAAATTACGGGCCGGACAAGATTTTCATACTTGATAAGCCGATGGTAAGTTCTGATTTCATTGAAAAAATAGATGTTCCGATTATATGGGTTGACCATCATGAAATAAAGGAAAACACAGGAACAAAATACTTTAACTCAAGAGATAATGGTTTTGGAGAGCCGACTTCATGCATCTGCTATCGGGTTGTTAAGCAGGACTTATGGATAGCGATGTGCGGGGCAGTTGGAGACTGGTATCTTCCTGATTTTAAAAAAGAATTTTCAGAAAAATATCCTGATTTATTAACCTCAAAAATAAAAAAGCCTGAGAAGGCATTGTACGAGACAAAAATTGGAGATATTATAAGAATTCTATCATTCATATTAAAGGGCAAAACATCAGAGGTCATGAAATGCGTTAAAATACTGACCAGGATAAAAGACCCTTACGAGCTTCTTGAAGGAAAAACCCCTCAATCCAACTATGTCTTAAAAAGATATAAATCTTTAGATGAAGAATACAAACAGCTTTTGAATGATGCTTTAAAATATGATGAAAAAAGCAAAATTCTGCTTTTTACTTATTCCAACAAAATAAGCTTTACGGGAGACTTATCAAATGAGCTGCTTTACAGGTTTCCAAAAAAGCTGATAATTGTTGCAAGGGAAAAGGACGGAGAGATGAAATGCAGCCTTAGGTCATCAGACAAAATCTCCGTCTCAAAAATAGTTGAAAAGGCCTTAGCAGGCATTGAAGGATACGGCGGGGGACATGAGCACGCATGCGGAGCCTGCATAAAAAAACAGGATTTTAATAAGTTTGTTGAAAATATAAAAAAAGAAATATAAGGTAAGTTAGATTTTATCTAGAAATTTTTATTTCTTTTTCTTTGCTGCTTTCTTCTTAGCCATTCGGTGTCCACCTCTTTAGATTGAATCTCTGACTAATGTAAAAACTTGTTTATTAACCTTTCTTTTTTAGAAATACAGCGACGATATTTTTTAAAATTTTTTATTAATTTCTATGCCTTTGTTGTTTGTAGTAATCATCCACCGTCTGTAAAGTGCTGCATTCTTCAGGAGACCTTTCAACCCTTAATTTTATAACTCTCGGAAACCTTAAGGCATACCCTGAACTGTAGGTGGGGCTTTTTTGAATCTCCTCATAATTTACCTCAACAACCAACTGGGGTTTGACTTTTACTTCACGCCCTTTCTGAGAAATTATCAATGGCCTTAGCTCTTCTGTAAGCTGCTGGAATGACACTCCAAGGTCTGCTTTTTCCTTTATTCCAGTGCCCACCTTTCCAATTTCAAGAAAGTTGTTGTTTTCATCAATACATGCAAGCGTAAATGAGCTGAGCCAGTTTGAGCGCTTTCCTTCGCCCCATTCTGCTGCAACAATAACCAAATCAAGAGTGTCCATAACAGGCTTGTACTTCACCATATGACCAACTCTTGCGCCTGGCTTGTATGGGCTGTCTAATTTTTTGAACATCACTCCCTCATTGCCTTTATTGAGTGATTCATTGTAAAAATCACCTGCTTTTTTTTCGTCAGATGTCACAAGATTTTTAACACATACGATTTTCCTTTCATTTGAATTAATTATCTTTTCAGCAAGCTTTCTTCTTTCATTGAAAGGGGCCTTTATCATGTTTTGGTTGTTGTAGTAGATTACATCAAAGACATTAAGCTCTACAGGGAATTTTTTTGCCATAGCTTCAATATCATACTTTCTCTTTATGCGCTGCGATACCCTCTGGAAAGGCAGATATTTTTTTGTTTTTGGGCTGAAGCCGACTGCCTCTGAGTCAAGAATAAAAGAATCCCCTTCAACATATTTATTAACATATTCCACTACTTCAGGAAACTGCTTTGTCACATTTTCAAGCCTTCTTGTAAAAAGGATTATCTCTTTGCCTTTCTTGTGTACCTGAAGCCTGAATCCGTCTAATTTATATTCAATTTCAGCCGGTTTTCCAACTCTCTCAAAGGCCTCTTCTACATCATTGACCTTGATTGCAAGCATTACTTTTATAGGTTTTCCCGGGTTAAGACTTATTTTCTTTAAACTTTGTATCAAGTTTTCCTTTGCCGCTTCTGCAACTACAGCAAAATCATTTGATACATCATATGCTTCCTGAACAGAGTTAATGAAATAATTATAGATTTCCCTTGCATTAGCCTCATTATCAGAAACTATAAACTCGTATTTTTTTAGGTTTATTTTTTCAACTTCCTTTATGCTTTTTGCATTAAAGGTATTTTTCTCATTAAAATTTTCAATTTCATTTTTAAAATTAGGCTCAATTATACTTTTGCACTCAAGGCATTTTTTTGTTTTTGGCATGTATTTTTTGCATTTCGTGCATTTAAAGAATATTCCAATAACCTTTGGAAAAAATGCCCATGCAATCGAATCCCTTAAAGAGCCGGCCCCAACACCCAATCTTAGCTCATCAAGAACATTCTTTACAATATATCTTGCTTCAATTGGTTTTGCAGATGTAAGAAGTTCTGATATAAGGTTTACTTTCTGATCCACTGAGCCCATTCCCTCTAATGTTGCAAGTTTTCTGAGATTTTCAAAAACCTTTTTGACTTTTAGTTCAGCTGAGAAAAGAGTTGATTGCCTTTTTTGTTTTACAAGGTTTTCTGCAGTTTTTCCCAAGTCTCCTGTTTTTCTCCAGTCTTCTTGTATTCTTTTGTTTTCTATGCCTGTCGCAATGCTTATTGCCTTAATGACAGTTTTTGATGCAACTCCTATCTTCCTTTCATCCCATTCCGGATAAACCTTTCCTTGCAGAAGAAGTATTATCTCTGGAAGGTCTTGTTTTGGCGTTTTTTTCAGCAGTTCTGAGATTAAATAAGTTTTTTCAAGCCTCTTTGTTGTTGAGTCAAGGGTTTCATAAACCTTCACTAGTTCAGAGTATTTCATATTCTCAACTAATTCAAGTTAATTTAAATAATTTTTGAAATAAACGATAATTTTATTAATATAAAGCTAATATTAAGGAATATGGATACAATAGAATGCATCATGACGAGAAGAAGCATAAGAAACTACCTTGATGTTCCTGTTGAATGGGATAAAATAGGAACAATACTTGATGCAGGAAGATTTGCCCCGAGTTCTGGAAACATACAGGATTTTAAGTTTGTGGTTGTTAAAGATGAGGGAAGCAGGAAAGCGATTGCAGACGGATGCTTAAGGCAGTACTGGATGTCAAAAGCTCCAGTTCATATAGTTGTTTGTTCTGAGATTAAAAAAAGCACGAGCTTTTACGGCATAAGGGGAGAACGCCTTTACTCAATACAAAACTGCGCTGCTGCTATTGAAAACATGATGCTTGCTGCAAACGCCCTTGGATTGGGAACGTGCTGGGTAGGGGCATTTGATGAAAATGTTGTATCAAGAGTTTTGGGAATCCCTGATTATATAAGGCCCCAGGCAATCATAACTGTTGGTTATTATCATGAATCTCCAAAACCACCTCAAAGATTTCCTCTTACAACTGTTGCTTTCCTTGAAAAATATGGAAACAGGGTTGGAGATTCAGCAGCTGTTATGCGTGACTACAGCTTAATCACAGAAAGGTATATCAAACAGGGCCAGAAATCAGCTGGAAACGCGGCTGAAAAGGCCGCTGATTTCATAAGCGAAAAAAGAAGGGAAGTAGCCGACAAAATAAAAAAAGGATTTAAGAAATAGTTTTCTTATATTTTTTGTAGTAGCTTTTATAATCATCCAACATCTGGTTTATGAGAATCTTATCTTTTTCCAAAATTGTTTCCAGAGCAACTTTCTTTTTTGCCTTGAACAAATAAATTTCCTGAATAATCTTGCCAATATCATCTTTGTTTATATCCCAAATCTTAACATTCTCCTGTGGATTGACATGTTGTTGCTCGGTATCAGGCATCCATGCAATCTCTCCGTCATAACGCATAAGTGTACAAAATTCATAGGGGCCAATTTTTCCATCTTTAGTGTATTCTGTTCTTGAAATGGAAATTCTGTAATCTCTTATATGTTTATAATAAGGTTTTTTATTGTTCATTTTCTAGAAATTATTTGACTGATGCAGGATTGTCTAATCTATTGTATCCTATTTCCAAATCTCTGAACTTTTTTATTCTTACTTCTAATGCAGGATTTTTTTTGCCTTTATACAGATTACTGCCAATCTTAATCTCCTCTTTTGATTTTTTTATTAGCTCTTCAGTCAACCTTTCTGATGTTTCTGAGTTTAATTTATCATGCTTAATTAAAAAATCATTTTTTTGTTTTAAGTATATGAAATTATAGTCAAGCCTATTAAGTGTTTTAGTTAAACCCCCCTCACGTAGATTGTCTGTATTGTCTATTAAATCCGCAAGTTTAGCATTTGAAACTGAACTGTAAAGTTCTATTTGTTTTTCAGGATCACCTGTTAAACTTTCTACAATCCTTATGATATCTTTACTATAAATTCGGTTGAATAATCTTATGCTGTAATCTTCATACTCCTCTTTTACATTTTTAGTGATTGAAACTAAATTATATGACAGCCAATCTGAAAATGATTTCCCATTGTAAAAACCAATACCAAAATCATATTTTGAAACAATGTCACAAATTTCCTTGAATTCTTCTTGATTTTCTGTTTTAAGTAGTTTCCTTTCTTTAGTTCCATATTCTCTTAATCCATGCTTGATTTCATAAACAATATTTTTATACCTCCAGTCTCTTCGTTCTTCAATGACATCATGTGGAAGAATCAGTAATTTGTCATAAAAACTTCCTCCAAGATCAGAGAGTATCCACCAAGCTCTTGTTGGATGGATAGCTATGTATGCATCCTTAAGTTTTTCTCCTCCTATCCTCTGTTTTCCGGTTTCATTTAACCTTTTTTGGACATATTCAAAAAGAGGTATTGGAATTTCGCCAAAAGCAACTTTCATCAATCCTTTTTTTATATCATAGAAATACTCTAATTTTTTACTGTACTTAGATTCCTTAAACCAATCAAGTGTATTCTTTTCTAAAATCTTTTTATCTTTTGTTTCTAACAAAATTATGTTGTTCTTATAAAAGGGTATGTTCTTATCATCTTTTAACCTTTTGTTAATTTTATAAACAATGTCATTAATTATATTTTCGGGTGTTATAAACTTGCCAGTTCTTACATTTTCATAAATAATACTCCTTGCATCATTAACATTTTCTAGAATACCTGGAATAATACAGTTTTTTATTTTTTCAAGCGGGTTTTCCTTTAATTTTGCGGTATTGCTCATCTTTTAAATAAGATATATTTCTTTGTTTATAAATTTTTCTAATTTAACTACTACAAAGTAAATAAATTATTATATATAACAGAAAGAGTATTTTATAGTTGATAATTATTTAAACTCCGGAAAAATAGTATTTTTATTTCAGTAAAGATTTATATAGAACAGGTTTTTCTTTTTTAGGATGATAGCAAAAGATGAATTAACAGAGCTTTTATTTCCCCATTCAGCTGTCAGAAAAATACAGGATTCAATGGTGATGGATGTAAAAGATGCAGTCAGAAACAAAAAAAGCATGATAATACATGCCCCAACAGGAATAGGAAAAACTGCCGGAGTATTAGCTCCTTGTTTGTCATACGCGCTGAAAAATGACTTAACTGTATTTTTTCTTACAAATAGGCACACACAGCATTTAATAGCAATAAACACTCTGGGAAAAATAAAAGAGAAATACAGCAAGAAAATAATAGCTGCAGATATAATAGGAAAGAAATGGATGTGCCTCGTTCCAGGTGTTGAAAACCTTTACAACAATGATTTCATCGATTACTGCAGGACTATGAGAGAAGACAACAAGTGCGAGTTTTACTCAAACACAAAAAATAAATCCAATCTTAGCATCAGGGGGAAAAACGTTTTTTCTGAACTAAAAAATGTCTCTCCCTGCAGTATGGAAAAGGTAAAGGAAATATGCTCATTAAACAAGCTTTGCGCTTATGAAATGTCAACAGAGCTTGCAAAAAAAGCAAACGTGGTAATAACTGATTATTATTACTTGTTCCATCCTGACATAAGGCAGAGCTTTTTCAGCAAAACAAACAAAGAGCTGGAAAAATCAATCATAATAATAGATGAAGGGCATAACCTTGCTTCAAGAGTGCGCGATTTAATGACATCAAGGCTTTCAACAGTAATGTTAAGAAGATCTGCAAGCGAGGCAAAAAAATTCAAATACAGCAATGCAGGGCATGCAATCACCGAGATTAGAAATACGCTTGAAAACCTTACCAAGGATTTAAGTATTGGCGAAGAAAAACTCATTGAGAGAGAGCAATTCATTGATAAAATAAACCAGCTTCAGGATTATGACGAGCTTATTTCTGATTTTGAGTTTATCGGAGATGCGGTTAGAGAAACAAAAAAGCAAAGCAACATCGGCTCTCTTTCAAAATTTCTTTCTGCATGGAAAGGAGGAGACAATGGTTTTGTAAGGATAATAGAAAAAACATCCAAATCAGTTATCCTTTCATACAGATGCCTTGACCCTTCATTGGTTACAAAGGATGTTCTTAACAATGCCTACTCTTCAATTATAATGTCAGGCACATTAACTCCTACTGATATGTACAAAGACCTTTTAAGCTTTCCAAAAAATTCAGTTGAGAAAACATACAAGAGCCCCTTTCCTGATAAAAACAAGCTTACTCTTATCATCCCTGAAACTACAACCAAATATTCAATGAGAAGCGACAGCCAGTTTAGGAGAATGGCAAGAATATGCGCTGATATAGTCAATGATGTGCCGGGAAGTTCTGCATTATTTTTTCCAAGCTATAACATAAGAGATATGGTAAACAATTATTTTTCAAAGCTATGCAAAAAAACCACTTTTCTTGAAAAGCCTAACCTGACAAAACAGGAAAAAGAAGAAATGCTTGAAAGATTTAAGGAATATAAAAAAGATGGAGCATGCCTTTTAAGCGTTATATCAGGGTCTTTTGGCGAGGGAATTGATTTGCCTGGAGTTTTAAAGTCAGTTGTTGTGGTGGGAATACCTTTGCCGAAGCCAGATCTGGAAGCAAAAGCCTTAATAGAATATTACAACAACAAGTTTGGCAAGGGAATGGAATACGGCTATATCTTTCCTGCCTTCAACAAAGCATTGCAGAGTGCAGGGCGATGCATAAGATCATCAAAAGATAGAGGCGTTCTTATATTTCTCGACCAGAGATATGTATGGCCAATGTACTCAAAATGCTTTCCTGCTGACTGGGATATCAAGGTTACAAAAGATTATACAAAACAAATAGATAATTTTTTCTCTGAAAAATAAGTGTTATAAAAACTACTCCAGTATACAAAAACGTAACATTTATATACTAGTATGATATATTACTTTACAAATGGTCATATTGTTTGACTTGTTTAATATTCCAGAGGATATTTTTGAGGTGATATTCGCCACCAAACAGCAAATAGTAGTTGCTAAACTGCTTATCAACCACATAAAAGAAAACGGCGGTGAGATAGGCAAATCCGAGATGTCGCTTTTTGCGACAAAGCTGCACGATGGAGAACTCGTTGCAGAAATAGATGAACCCTCTTTTAAAGGAAAAAAAGTAAAGCTTTCATACAACAAAAGGCAGTTTTATGACAGGATATTAACTCCTATGAAAAGTATGGGAATAATAAACTACAACCTTTACAAAAAGACATACAAGCTTTCAGACCAATTCCAGAAAGAGATGACCAACATCGGCGCGATGTGGATGGAAGAAGTGAAAAAGCCGCCAAGACAATCAAAAATCACATTCAACTAAGGCTCCCTGCCTTATTCTTACTACCCCCCAAACCCACAAGGGAGCCTTTTTTTATTTAGAAAGTTTTTTATTGAAATTGTTTTTCTTAGTATTTATGCATGAAATAACAGAAAAAAAAGCAGTTGAACTTTTAAAAAAATATTCCAACAGCGAAGAAAGCTTTAATGCAGTATTAAACCATTCTAAAGCAGTTCAGAAGGCAGCATTAAGTATTGCTAAAGATGTTAAGAAAAACCATAAGATTAATTTGAACATTATAAGAGTAGGATCCTTGCTTCATGATATTGGAAGGTTTAATTGCAATAAGGAAACTTCAGTAAGACACGGCATTATTGGAAGCGAAATTTTAAGAAAAGAAAACCTTCCTGAATATGCGGAGATAGCTGAAAGGCATGTTGGCGTTGGAATAACAATAAAAGATATAAAACAGCAGAAGCTTGACCTTCCTTTGAAGAATCTTGTTCCTGAAACAAAAGAGCAAAAAATAATAACCTATGCTGACAATCTCGTTTTTGGTAAAAGAATAGGAAATATAAACGAGGTTATTAAAAGATACAGAAAAGAGCTTGGAGAAGATTATGTTGAAAGGATTAAAAAGAGCCATAACGAGATAGAGAAGCTTAGAGGAAAAAACAATTTTTTATAATCACGGGCTCATGGTCTAGCGGCTATGACGCCACCTTCACAGGGTGGATGTCCCCGGTTCAAAACAGCTGGTTACGCTCAGCTGGCACGCAAGGGCAGGCATTGAATTAAAAATTCAAGCCCACCAAGCTCGCTAGCGCTCGCCAGTTAGTGAAAGTCCGGGTGGGCCCATCAATTTTCTGATTTTAACCCTTAGAAAAGAAAAGGTTTATAAGCTTGAAAATCAATATCCTTGCA
>JAQTRH010000028.1 GCA_028711925.1 Candidatus Nanoarchaeia archaeon
ATGGGTTTTGTCATCTGAACCGATATATTCCAAGCCAAATTTTTGCGGCATCTGGAAATCAAGCTGTATTGTTCCGCACTGCCATGTTCTTCCCAAACAATCTTTAAGGTGGAAGTCTATCTTTGGTCCGTAAAATGCCCCGTCTCCCTCATTTATCTTGTACTTTATCTTTTTTGCATCAAGAGCATTTTTTAAGCCAGCAGTTGCCTTTTCCCATGCCTCGTCAGAGCCCATTGAGTTATCAGGCTTTGTGCTTAGCTCTATGTTGTACTCAAATCCAAATAAATCATAGAACTTTTCTGCAAGATTTATAACTCCAATTATTTCATCCTTTATCTGCTCTTCTGTCATGTAGATGTGGGCGTCATCCTGGGTAAAGCACCTTACTCTAAAAAGACCTGCAAGTACTCCTGACATTTCATGTCTGTGGACTATCCCCATCTCTCCCATCTTTAATGGAAGGTCCCTGTATGATTTTATACCCTCTTTATAGATTATTATTCCTCCCGGGCAGTTCATCGGTTTTATTGCATAGTCATCATCATCTATTTTTGTGAAGTACATGTTTTCCTTATAATGATCCCAGTGTCCGCTCTGCTCCCATAATTTACGGTTTAATATCATAGGAGTTATTATCTCTTTATACCCTGCCCTTGAATGCTCATCTCTCCAAAAGCTTTGAAGCTTTCTGAATATGAAAGCACCCTTTGGATGAAAGAATGGAAATCCCGGTCCTTCATCATGCATGCTGAACAAGTCAAGCTCTTTTCCAAGTTTTCTGTGGTCCCTCTTTTCAGCTTCTTCCAATAGTTTAAGGTAATCTTTCAGCTGTTTCTCTTCTGGAAATGCAACTCCGTAAATTCTTTGCAGTTGTTTGTTCTTTGCATCTCCCCTCCAGTAAGCCCCTGCAAGTTTTGTTAATTTAAATGCCTTTAACTTTCCTGTGGATAAAACATGAGGGCCGCGGCAGAAATCTGCAAAATCACTCTGCCTGTATATTGTTATCTTTTCATCTTTTAATTCTTTTATTAATTCCTGTTTGTAAGTATTATCATTGAAGAGTTTTAGCGCCTCATCTTTTGATAACTCTTTTCTTTCTATCTTTATATTTTGTTTAACTATTTTTTTCATTTCCTGCTCTATTTTTTCAAGGTCTTCCGGCGTAATCTTTTTCTTTAAGTCAATGTCATAGTAAAATCCGTCTTCTACAGCTGGGCCTATGGCAAACTTTACATCAGGATAAAGGTTTTTTATTGCCTGGGCCATTAAGTGTGATGCAGAATGCCTAAAAATCTCTTTTCCTTCCTTATCATTAAAGGTTATTATCTTTAAAGTTGAGTCTTTTTTTATTGGTATGTTTAAGTCAACTAACTTATTGTCCAGCTTTGCAGCTATTGCATCCTGTGCAAGCCTTTTTCCTATTTTTTCAGCTATTTCAATTGGGGTTATGCCCTCTTTGTATTCTTGTGATGAATTATCTGGAAATTTTATTTTTATCATTTTTTCCTCCGTAATTATGAATTTATTAATAAAACAATAAGATAGTATTTAAGTTTTTGCGTAGTTTTGGATAGTTTTGTTTAGGCCTCAGAGGCCTGTAGAAAGCAGAAATATATCTAAAAAGAACTCATTCATTAATTTATTTGACTTTAGTTGGTTCATATTAATATATTTCTTATTGTATTATTTAAAGGTTTCGATGTTATCTTTTATATATTTTTCTAGCCGAAAAGAATTGAACCACTATGGGTGTTGGCCTCACTGATAATCCTAAATAAAAAATAAAGTCCAAATGTAAATAAAACTATTGATATTATAAGAATCACAATAAAGTTTATTGAAAGCTCAAATCCTCTTTTGTTCATGTTCTTTTTATTGTTTTCTAGATTATTTAAATCTTGTTATGGTTCAGAAAATTTTAAATATATGTTGTCGTCTTTAGTTATTATGCCAATGATAACCAAAGAACCAGAAGTGCCTCTACGTTTTTATTTGGGTCATGTTCTTACAATGTTTGCAGGAATAGGTTTAATTTTCATATATACTAAATTTAGAGGTATAGCAGATTGGTACATAGGTTGGTTGGGTTTTCTTATTTTTTTATTTGGTTTAACCAATCTAATAAAATTTAAAAAAACAAAGAAGGAAAGTTTCTTTGATATAAAAAATCCTTATATCGGTGCTCTGGTTTTAATAGTGATATGGTTAATATCTCGCCTTTTTATTAGACATTCACTTTGGTTTGGTTTCATTTTAATACTAATGTATTATTATGCCTACTTTAAAAAACCCAAGAATGATTAACCTGGAACTACAATCTGAAGCTTTTGTGTGTCTCCCCATTTTTCTCCAGATTCAGTATAAACCATCACATCAAGAACATATATTCCTTTAGGTGTTCCGCCTGGAACACCAACAACTATTGGTATTCTTTCCTGCTTATCTCTTTTTATTTCTTTTTCATCTTCACATAGCCAGTATACACCATTGCTAATTGCTATCCTAGGCATATCTGTTTCACTGACATCAATTGTGAAATTCTGAGTTTCTAGGGTGTTTACAATTCCTAACATAAAACCACCAATTTTATTTGGTCTTATTTTTATGCTTGCAGGATAAACACATACTCTCTTGTCTAATGTACATGAGATCTCCCACATATCTTCTTGAAATTGATACTCTAACATCTGACTCAACATATCACCCTTGTTCATTACCCTGTCTAAAATATACAGTCCAAAGGTAAATACAACTATTGATATTATAAGAATCACAATAAAGTTTATTGAAAGCTCAAATCCTCTTTTGTTCATGTTTTTTCATTAACCTTTAGATTATTTAAATTTTTTTATATTGCTAAAAAATTTTGAAGTATTCTTAAAAAGTTGATTATTTCATAATTTTATAAAATAACGCAACCTTTAAAAATAAGTTATGCAACTATAAATCGGAGGTGTGAAGTTGGAAGGCGCTGACTGCATTGACTGGCTTAAAAAAAGAGGCTTGTTAGATATTTGCAAAGAAAATTCTTCAAAGCTAAAAACAGTTTTCAAAGACTGCCTTAACGCAAAAAACGAAAGCATATTGATAATAGGAGATACAGGATACAACAGAAGGCACCTTTCTGCCGCATTATCAGGAACATATTACTTTGCAGCAAAAAAGCTTGGATTCAAGCCAAGGCTGTTCTTTCAGGTTCCAAAAATAAGGGGAGATATGGCAGACAAAAGCATTGTTGATGCAATAGATTTTCTTGGTGAAAAAAGCATAATCATATCATGTGTTTCAGACAGGATAGGCTCATTGAGAGGAAGAATTAAAGGTTACAGGCAGTACTGCGAGAAAAAAAAAATGAAATTTGTAACAACTCCTAGCTTAGGTTATGTTGAAACAAACCATTTAAACTGCCTTATAAATACGTTAAGCATAAACTATCCTGAAGTGCAAAAAACCCACAAAAAAGTAAAATCTATATTAGAAAGGGGAACAGAGCTTCACATAAGAACAAACGCAGGCACTGACTTGCATATGAAAATAGATGAAAAAAATGTACATTCATCAGATGGAGACTATACAAAATATGGTACGGGTGGAAACCTTCCCGCAGGAGAAGTTTATTTTCCCCCGGTAAAAAAATCAGTTCAAGGAATTCTTGTTGTTGACGGCAGCTCCAGAACAAGAAACGGAACAGAACTTATAAAAAATCCTATAAAAATAAAGATAGAAAAAGGCGATGTTGTTGACATACAGGGAGGCAAAGAAGCACAGCTTTTAAGGGAAACACTTTCATGGGCAGAAAGAAATGCCCAATATCCATGGGGAATAAGAAAAGTGTGTGAGCTGGGCATTGGACTAAATCCAAAAGCAAAAATCATAGGCTCGACAATAATAGATGAGAAATCCCTTAGGACTGCTCATGTGGCATTTGGCTCAAACAACTGGTTTGGCGGTTCAATATTTGCAATGACTCATCTTGACCAGGTTTTCAAAAATCCCAAGATAACAGTTGACGGAAGAATTCTAAGCATTTAGTTATGCTGCTTTTTTGTCTTTGCTTTCATATTTCTTTAGATTTTCTCTACTTGAAATATATATTCTGTAAAGATTTGGTATATCTCTTTCTTCTATTTTTTTAGGATCAAGATTAAAATTCTTGAGTTTTCCTAAAAGGTCTCCTTTCAAACCCTCATAATTTTTTCCTTCTACATCAGAGAACATGTAACTTCCAAGCCTTGCCTCTATGTTTTTCCCCATATTTGCATTTGTACTTCCTGTTCCTTCAGGAGTAAGCGTATACAAATTTTGAAGGTCTTCAGATGTAAGGCCTGATTGAGTGATATGCATCTCATTAAGAGCAGTTTTTCCATAAACATTGCCCTGGTTTTTAATACCGAGAAAATTAAGGTATGAACCTTTCATTGCCTTTATTCCTTCCTGAGAAACTTCTGCTTTTTCTTTATCACTAAGCTCACTTGCTTTTTTCTTTCTCTTTTTTAGTTCACTAGTAACTCCATCATAAAGAGATAAACCATAATCAACTTTAAAATCTTCTATTTGCTTTCTTCTTTTATCAAGGTCTTCAATGCCGAGAACCTTTTCTTCTACTCCTCCTATGAGCATTATTCCGGCAAGCCATACAAGGAAAAACCCGAACAAAAAGCCTGATTCATTATCAAGAACCTTGGAATTAACTCCTATTACAGCGCCTGTTATGCCCGAATTTGGCCCAAGAATAAACAAAACGCCCAATACAATAAGAACGAAACTTGCTATCAACACTCTTTTTAGCTTCATAAAGAAATCAAATAACTATTTATATTTAAATATTCCTAAAAATTCAATAAAAAAATAAAAAATTATTAAATGTAATTTCTTAGAGATTCCCTTTGAGACATATATCTCGCTACTAAGCTTCCTATGTCTTTTTTCTCGACCTTTGTTGGGTCAATTTCTAAGACACCTTTGAGCTCTCTCTTAACTTCTTCAAGTTGATTATCTGTAAAGAAATGATAAACTCCATTACGGAATGCATTCCCCCAGTACTTCTGTCCTATCTCCTGAAAGATTCCATATGTCGAGTTGATAGGGTCCTGTATGAGCTTTTCTATCTCATCCCCTCCTATTTCTCTCCTTAAATTATCTATCATTCCCTGCCCATATGAATTAGCTGTAATCCCGCCAAAATCAATAAATTTTTGGTTTATAGAGCTATTAAATTTCTTTAACAACTGTTTTTTTCTATCATCATCTAGTGAGCTCCATCCTGCATCTCCTACGTCATTCTTTAACTCTCCCATTAGGTTAATGTATGTATCACTCTCAAAATTATTAACAGCTTTCTGCTTTTCATAAAAACCTTTAATTTTTGTATAATTGTTTCTTGGTTGATTTGGTGTATTTCTTGGCATGTTTATACCTCCATCTTTTTATTTAATTTATACTGTAATATTAATAGTATTACTAATATATAAATGTTTCGTTTTTTGTCACAAGTAAGTGGTTACAAATTAGTATACAGCACTTCTGTTTTGTTAAATCATTAAATTTATAAAAGTGATTTATTCTTATTTTTTTATGAAAATCAACATCGGCTCAAAAAACAAGATAAAGCTTGATGCTGTGAAAGATGCTTTAATGAAATATAAGCTTTTCTGTGATGCAGAACTTGTTTCAGTTGATGCAGACTCAGGAGTTGACAACCAGCCGAAATCATTAAAAGAGACAATAAAAGGAGCGATGAAAAGGGCAGAAAACTCATTTGAAAACTGCGATTACAGCTTCGGCATAGAGAGTGGCCTAATGGAAGTGCCATATACAAAATCAGGATATATGGATGTTACTGCATGCGCAATCTATGACGGAAAAAACTTTCACCTTGGATTGTCTTCAAGCTTTGAATATCCTTTAAAGGTTACAGAGCTTGTCTTGTCGGAAAACATTGAGATAGACGAGGCAATGCACAAAACAAAACTTACAGAAAACAAAAGAATAGGGTATTCTGAAGGAGTTGTAGGTTTTCTTACCAAGGGAAGGGTGACAAGAAAAGACTACACAGAGCAGGCAGTTATGATGGCCTTAATCCACCTTGAAAATCCCGAACTTTTCAGGAAATAACTTTAATTCCATTGATTTTCTCAAGAATATCAACAGCATAATTCAATTTGCTTCTGTTTTCAGAATATATTGTAATTATCTTTTCATGTTTTTTCACTTTTTGGCCGGCGTGCTTGTGAATGTAAACTCCTGATGCAATGCTTTGAGGAGCTCCTGAAGCCCTTGCTATCTTAGATATAGATTTATTGTCAATATGCAAAATAGTGCCATTTTTCTTTGCCTTAAAATCATACCTTAATTTCCCAACTTTTACATTTTCAGGATTTATTGTTTTCCCGCCCTGTGCTTTTATTATCTCGCACATCTTTTCATATGCCTTCCCTGACTCAAGAATTTCAAGAGCTTTTTTATAGCCTTGGCCTTTTTTTGCCTTTTTCCCCATTTCAAGCATAATTCCAGCCATTTTTAGTGACTTCTCTCTTAAATCATAAGGCTGGTTTGGATGATTTTTCAAAACCCATAAAACATCCCTTGCCTCTAATGATGGCCCAATTCCGTTTCCAATTGGCTGAGAGCCGTCTGTTATTATTACGTTAACTTGTATTCCCAGCTTTTTGCATATCTCTTCAAAAAGTTTTTTGTACTTCATAGCTTTTTTTCTTGTTTCAATTTTTGCTCCCTTTCCAAGAGGTATATCGATAAGAAGATGGGTTGCTGAAACAGATTTTTTCTTTGCAAGGACGCTTGCAAGCAGCTGCCCAACAGGATCCAATGAAAGAGGATGCTCAACCCTTATTATCTTGTCATCAGCAGGAGCAAGGTTCAATGAGCCGCCCCAAACAAGACAGCCGTTGATTTTTTCAACAATATTCTTCATTTCACTGACAGAAAGGTTTACATTTGCGAGAACTTCCATTGTGTCTGCTGTTCCTGCAGGACTGGTTATACTTCTTGAGGATGTTTTTGGCATTGCAAGCCCTGCTGCAGCAACTATTGGCAGCACTATCATTGTTGTCCTGTTTCCAGCAACACCCCCAATGCAGTGCTTGTCCATCACAGGGTATCTTTTTAGCTTTAATGTCTCTCCTGTGTTTACCATTGCATTGGTCAAAGAAACACTTTCCTTTAAATCAAGCTCATGGGTATAGCACGCAGCCACAAAATAAGCTGTCTCAACCTGGCTTAGCCTGTTGTTTATTATGTCCTGTATTATCTCATAAAATTCTTTGTAGCTTAGCTTTCCTTTGTTAAGCTTTTTCCTGATATAACTAAGTGACGCAGGCCTAGAGACAATTGATATATTTACACTGTCTCCTGTTTTTGAATTAATCTTTTTCAATACCTCTTCACAAAGCCCTATCTTCCCCTCTGAAACAACCTTATTTGACTCTGAAATATTAGTTATGGCAACAACGCACTGCTTGCCTTTCTTTATAAGAATTCTGTCTTCATAATAGAGGTCAAGCTTATTTGCATCTTTTTTGTTTACTATTGCAACAAGGGGCAGCCCTGTTGCTATGTCTATATCCTTAACTTTGAGTTTCATTTTTGTATATGTCTGCAAATGTAAGCAATAAAGAAATTATTAATGGTCCAATTACTATGCCTATAAATCCAAAGGTTGATATCCCTCCTATTATGCCAAGAAGTATCACCACAGGGTGTATCTTTGCCCTGTCACCTATTATCTTCGGCTTTATTAAATTATCGATGGTTGATATTACAAGGAATCCATAAAGCAATAATCCTGCTCCCTGCAAAGTTACAATTGAGCTTCCTGCAATTATACCCTGTGCAAGCTTTATAATCCCTAATGGGAACCAAACAATAGGTGGTCCAACAAAAGGTATCATCGCAGCTATTATCATCACTATTCCCCATACCAAAGGAGAACCTATTCCAAATATGTAAAGCCCAATAATTCCTATTATTCCTTGAACTAAGGCTGTAAGAAAATGGCCATAGATTATTGCATATGTCACGCTTCCAAACTTTTTAACAAGCTTCTGCTGGTATTTTTTCTTTAAAGGAATAAACATCTGAATCTTTTGTATCATTTGGTCACCATCTCTCACAAAAAAGAAAAGCAAAAAGAACATCACAAAAGCATTTATTATTCTTCTTGGGATTGTAACTACAAAAGTTGAAAGAGAGGTTATTAATGAGTTTGATATTCTGTCAATATAACTTAATACCTCTGGTCTTTTAATTGCGTCTGCTAAAAACTTGTTTATTTTGAATGCTAGTGAATCATGTGCAGATTCATCAGTTATTATGTCCCCTTCTTGTATTCTTTCCCTTGAGCTGAGGTAAACAGAGCTTATCTCTCTTGTTAGTGTGTTTGCAATAAATACAATAGGAACAGCTATAATTATAATTACAAAAATAGTTACAATTGAGGCAGAGAGGTTCTTTCTTTTTGTTTTATTCAGAAGCCATTTGTATAAAGGAAAGAAAAGGTAAGCAACTATTGCACTTGTGAGTATTGTTGTTATAAGTGGCAGTATCATATAAATTGTTAGAATTATAAACAGGATAAAGATTGAAAAGATAAAATAATTGTATATCCCTTCCTTAATTTTTTTTATTTTTCACACCCCTTTTACTAAAGTTGAATGGGCCCGCCCGGACTTTCATCAAATGCTACATATTTGACTTTAAGCCAAAGCTCAAGTTTCAGCGAGCGTTAGCGAGCTTGGTGGGCTTGAATTTTTAATTCAATGCCCGCCCTTGCGTATCAAATGAGCGTAACCATTTGTTTTGAACCGGGGATCCTCACCACGTCAAGGTGATGTCATAGCCACTAGACCACGGGCCCCAACAATAATTTAAGATTGCAAAGAATATATAAATCTTATGGAAAATTTCTGGCTGCGTTGAAAAAGTCTTGAAAGTGATAGTTTACCAAACAATATTACTAATTTCATAAGATAATTTAAGTTTATATTTTAAAGATTTTCAAAGGTGCCATTAATATCCGAAAGATTTATATACATAAAAACACAGGAATATATGGTGGGATATCTCTTGGAAGAACTTAATCTATTTAACTCTATAGAGTTTTTGGAACCAAAATGCCCAAAGTGCGGCTCTGTTCTAGATTATGGAATAAACACAACATTTGATGAAAAAAAGGGCACTCATATCTGCGTTAAATGCGGATGCATTTTAAAATAAACTTCTTTAAACAAAAATTATAAATATAACCTTAAACTTAAATCTTTTAATCATGAAAAACATATCCAAGGACATTCCTCTTGCAGAAATAACTTTAAGGAAGTACGAAAGGCCCCAAAGCCTGAAAAAAAGAGAGTTGGTGAGAAAGCTTTGCTTAAGTATAGGACTGCTGCAGCCAGGAGACTCCCGAGATGTTGTTGTTGATGTTCTTTACGTTCTGCTTGAGGCAAAAAAACAGAAAAAGACTCTAAGCTCTGAAGAGATAAAAGAAAAAGTCATTAAAACAAGAAAAAAACACAATCTGCCATTATTAGGAATAGCTGCATCCAACATAAGAAGGCAAATCAGAAGGATGAGAAGCCTTTTCATTGTTGAGAAAGTCAACAGCCAATACCGCATAAGTGAATTCTTTAAAATCCAGGAGATATTCTGTAAAAAGATAGAGGAATCCCTTATTCCTGAAATATTGGGAAGAATCAAAGAGTACATAGAATCCATTGATGAGTTGTTTGAAAAAAAAGGCAGATAACTACATCAGTATACTTTTTTCTTGATTTTTCCGTCTACAGCCCGTCATAAAAATAGCAAGATTTAAATACTACCTCGTCAATAATTCAATTATCCCTTTGGGTTTGGGGTATTATTAAACAAAAAAAAGGAGGAAAAAAAATGGCAGAAAAAGTAGCAAAGGTAGGTATCTGCAAGGAAGACGGATATCTTTACTATATAGACAAGAATGGAGATGTCTCAAGAGTTGAGATGTCCCGTGGCGGAAGAAAGAAAGGAAAAAAGAAGAAAGAGAAAGTACAAAAAGTAGGTGTTAAGAAACAGTCAGGATATCTCTACTTTATAGACAGGAATGGAGATGTTTCAAGGGCAAAAATGGCCCGCGGCGGAAAAAAGAGAAAAGCCAAAAAGAAAAAGGCAGTAAAAAAGAAGCCGGCAAAGAAAAAAGCAAAAAAGAAGCCTGTTAAAAAGAGAAGAAGATAAATTCTCTTTATTTTTTTATTTTTATTAATCCAAACGTTTTAATAACAATTCTGTTTTTGTGATTTTATGTTTGAAGTTTATGAGCCAATGGAGGATTCGCTGCTGCTTGAAAAGCATGTAAAAAAATATTCCAAAAATTCTGTTCTTGACATGGGCACAGGCTCAGGAATACAGGCCATTGCTGCATCTGAAAATGCCGATTTTGTTGTGGCACTTGACATAAGTGATCAGGCAGTGCAAAAAGCAAAAAGCAATATTAAAAAACAGGGCATAAAAAATATTTTTGTGTTTAAGAGTGATTTGTTCAGCTTTTTTAGTGATTCAAAACTCATTAAAAACATCAAAAAAACCAAGATAAAGAATTTTCTCTTAAAAAAACCTAAATTCCAGCTTATTATTTTTAACCCTCCTTATCTTCCAAAAGATGAGGGCATAGAAGACAAAAGCATTTACGGAGGAATAAAAGGGCATGAAACTCTTGAAAAATTTTTTTCGCAAGTTGGTTTATACCTAAAAGAAAAAGGAAAAATACTTATTGTTTTCAGCTCTTTAACAAACAAAGACAAAGTTGACAGCATAATAAATAAATATGGCTTTGAATTCAAAAAAATAGATGAGGAAAAAATCTCTTTTGAGACTTTGTTTGCTTATCTCATAGAAAAATCTGAAATTCTAAAAAATTTAGAAAAAAAGAATCTTAAAGAAATCAAAGTATTTGCAAAAGGCCACCGCGGATTGTTGTACAGGGCAAAGCTCAACAAAAAAGATGTTGTTATAAAGAAAAAACTGCCTGAAAGCAAGGCAAAGGGAAGGATTGAAAACGAGACAAAATGGATAAAAACACTTAATGAAAAAAACATAGGGCCCAAGCTATTATTTTCAGGGCAAGGTTATTTTGTTTACAATTTTGTTAAAGGCAAATTTATAGTTGATTTCATTGAAAAAAGCAAAAAACAGGATATTATTAAGGTCATAAAGGATGTCTTCATGCAGCTTTACAAAATGGACAGGATGAATCTTGACAAAGAAGAGATGCACCATCCCTTAAAGCACATAATAGTTGACAAAAAGCCGATTATGATTGATTTTGAGAGGTGCAGGAAAACAAAAAAGCCAAAGAATGTGACTCAGTTCTGTCAATTTATAACATCGACATCAATGAAGCAGATTTTAAACAAGAAAAACATAAAAATAAAAAAGGATGATATGATAAAACTTGCAATTGATTACAAAAAGGAAATGAGCAAGAAAAATCTGGATAAGATACTAAATTTGTTAAAATGAGTTTCAGCGAAAAAGTTCTAGAGCTTACAAAAAAGATACCAAAAGGAAAAATAACAACCTACAAGATAATAGCTGAAAAGCTTAACACAAAAGCATACAGGGCAGTTGGAACAGCGCTGCATAACAACAAAAAACCAATAGTAATACCCTGCCACAGGGTTGTTAACTCAACAGGATTTATTGGGGGTTATGGAGGAGGAATAAGAAAAAAGATAAAACTTCTTGAAAAAGAAGGAATAAATATAGAAACCAAAAAAATAAAGAATTTTGAAAAGGTTTTATTCAGGTTTTAGTTTTTCTTTTTCTTAAGCTTTTTGATTTCTTTCTCAAGCTTAAGCTTTTCAAGCAATTCCTTGTATCTGTTTCTTATTGTAACTTCTGTAACCCCTGCAACATCTGCAACCTCTCTTTGTGTTC
>JAQTRH010000104.1 GCA_028711925.1 Candidatus Nanoarchaeia archaeon
AAGGAGAAAAGGCATTTAAAAGAATAATGTGCTACATAGGCATACCAGATGATTTTAAAGATAAGAAAATAGAAAAAATAGAGAGCTGCAGTGTTTTAAAACTAGGAAACCTTAAATATCAATATATTGACAGCATATGCAAGTCTATGAAGGAGAGAAAATGAAAGTAATTCACACTTCAGGAAAAAGAAAAAGAGCAATTGCAAGGGTGAGCATAAAAGAAGGAAAGGGAGTTGTAAAAATAAACAACCTTAACCTTGATTCATTTCAGCCTAATTTTGCGAAAATGAAAATAAAGGAGCCATTGATTATTGCAGGAGATATTGCAAATAAGGTGGATATACAAATTAATGTTAACGGCGGAGGAGTGGTAAGCCAGGCAGAGGCATCAAGGCTTGCAGTTGCTCGCGCTTTAGTTGAATATTCAAAAGGAGACAAGCTCAAAGAGGAATTTTTAAATTATGACAGGCATTTGCTTGTTGCTGATACAAGAAGAAAAGAAGCTTCAAAGCCGAACAGGCATGGACAGGCCAGAGCAAAAAGGCAGAAGAGTTATAGGTGATTGAAAAATGATAATTCCAATAAGATGCTGGAGCTGCGGAAAACCTGTTGCCCATTTGTGGGAGGAATACCAGGAAAGGGTTAACAAGGGCGAGGACAAGAAGAAAGTAATGGATGAGCTTGGCCTTGAAAGATACTGCTGCAGAGCATTGTTTTTGGGCCATGTTGACTTGATTGACACAATTGCAAGATTCAAAAAGAATTAGTTCTTTTTTCTTTTTATAGTAAAAATTTATATATTATCTCTTTTTTATAATAAAAATGGCAGACTTTAACGAAATTGCAAAGAAATGGAGAAAGAGATGGGAAGAGAAAAATATATTCAAAGCAGAAGAAGATGCATCTAAGAAAAAGTTTTACTGCCTTGAGATGTATCCTTATCCTTCTGAAAAGCTGCATGTAGGCCACCTTAGAAACTATTCCATAGGAGATGCCCTTGCAAGATTCAAAAGAATGAACGGATTTAATGTTCTTTATCCAATGGGTTATGATGCATTTGGACTGCCTGCTGAAAACGCTGCAATAAAACATAAGATTGATCCAGAAAAATGGACTATGGATAATATAAAAGCAATAAGCGAGCAGCAAAAATCAATGGGAATGAGTTATGACTGGAGCAGAAAAATCCAAAGCTGTACTCCTGATTATTATAAATGGAATCAGTGGATATTTTTGAAATTTCTTGAGAAAGGATTAGCATACAGAAAAAAATCTTCTGTAAACTGGTGTCCGAGCTGCAATACTGTTTTGGCAAATGAGCAGGTTGAACAGGGAAAGTGCTGGAGATGCAAAACAGAAGTTGAGCAGAAAGATTTAGAACAGTGGTATTTTAAGATAACAGATTATGCTGATGAGCTTCTTAATGATTTAGATAAACTAAATGATTGGCCTGAAAGAGTTAAAACAATGCAGCGCAACTGGATAGGAAAAAGCCATGGTGTTGAAATAAACTTTGAAATAAAAAATTCAGAAGAAAAGATAAGCACCTTCACCACAAGGCCAGACACTGTTTACGGAATAACATATATGGTTGTTGCTCCAGAGCATCCTATTGTAAAAAAACTAACAAAAGGAACAGAATATGAAAAAAAAGTAAACAAATTCATAGAACAAGTAAAAAAAGAAGAGATAACAGAGCGTATGGATGAAACAAAAGACAAAAAAGGAATATTTATTGGAAAATACTTCATAAACCCATTTACAAAAGAAGAATGCCCTCTTTATATTGCAGATTACGCTTTAATGGAATACGGCACAGGAGCAGTGATGGCAGTTCCATCACATGACCAAAGGGATTTTGAATTTGCAAAAAAACACAATCTTCCGTTAAAGATTGTGATAACACCAAAAGATAAAAACCTAAAAGAAAATGAAATAAAAGAAGCTTATGTTGATGAGGGAATACTTGTAAATTCCGGAGAGTTCAACAATCTTGAAAATAAAAAAGCAATAGAAAAAATATCTGATTTTATTGAAAAAAATAATTTAGGAAAAAAAACAACTAACTATAAAATAAGAGACTGGCTGATATCAAGGCAGCGTTACTGGGGAACTCCAATTCCTGTAGTTTATTGTGAGAAATGTGGCATGATTCCAGTAAATAAAAAAGATTTGCCAGTATTGCTCCCAAAAGATGTAAAATTCGGAACAGGAGGAAATCCATTGGGAACATCTGAAACTTTTGTGAGTACAACATGCCCAAAATGCAAAGGAGAGGCAAGAAGGGAAACAGATACAATGGATACTTTTGTTGATTCTTCATGGTATTTTTTAAGATACTGCAGTCCAAAATATGACAAAGCACCGTTTGAAAAAAATGCAGTTGAATACTGGATGAATGTTGACCAGTACATTGGAGGAATAGAGCACGCAATACTTCATTTGCTTTATGCAAGGTTCTTTACAAAGGCATTAAGGGATTTAGGTTTATGCAAAATAGACGAACCATTCAAAAGACTGATGACTCAGGGAATGGTAATAAAAGACGGGGCAAAGATGTCTAAGAGCCTAGGAAATGTTGTTGACCCAGCTGAAATAACTGAAAAATACGGACCAGACACAGCAAGACTGTTCATACTCTTTGCAGCACTTCCTGAAAAAGAGCTGGAATGGAGCGATGATGGTGTTAAGGGAGCTTTTAAATTTATGAACAGGTTTTTCTCTTTGGTCGAGGATAACAAGGAAAAAATATCCATTGAAAAAATAGAAATCAACAACCTTAATGATAATGACAAATACATGCTAAGCATTATGCATCATCTTATAAAAGATGTTACTGATTATATTTCAAAATTTAAATTCAGCCTTGCAATAAGCGATATAATGCAGTTTGCATCTGAGATTGGAAAATATGCAAATGAAAACCCAAAAAATGAAGTGTTGGGAGAACTAACAAAACATCTGATAATACT
>JAQTRH010000105.1 GCA_028711925.1 Candidatus Nanoarchaeia archaeon
AAAAAAGAAAAAAGAGGTTGATAATAGCTCTCTTCAAGAGCTTGGTTTTCAAGTAATGGGCAGAAACCATGTTAATTCTGAAATTGAAGATGCCATTGAAAAATACGCGAAAAAACGCAAATCCAATAAAAAAGAGATTGAGTCAAAGAACATAAGAAGATTTTTTTGTAAAGAATTCTTTGATAGAATAAGCTACGGCTTTGGCTCCCAGCAGTTCATAAACATATTGTTCTTTCATACAGGTGCATCTTTCTTTACTATAGGCATGATCAACGGGATACGCGTAATTCTAAACCTGATAATAAGCTTCATTGTTGACGAATACTCCAAGATAAAAACAGTAAGCCGTAAGTTTATAGGAGCAACAGGAATAATATTTGGATTTTCATTTATTATAATGGCAATGGCTAGATTATGGCATTCTGTTCCATTGTTCATCTTTGCCTTGCTTATTGGAAGTATAGGTGCTGTATCATATGGTGAGCTTTACCAAAAACTTTTTAGGGATATAATGAAAAGAGAGAGAAGCAATCTTCTCAGGAATATTAGCCATTATGGTTTGATTATTACAGGAGTAAGCATAGTTCTGGGCGGTTATATAATGGACAAGTTTCCTGCAACCGGAACGCTTGTTTCATTTCTTGGGTATGAGTTTAGGCTTTTTGGTTATTTTATAGCATTTGAAATTGCAGCTATATCCTCTATACTTGCCGGTTACTTTTTAGCTTTTTTAAAAGAAAAACATGTATCTTCAGTTGGTAGAGCAAGTATATTAACACAGATTAACATAAGAATGCAAGAAATAAAAAAAAATGTCCCTGTTCTTATAACAAACAAAGTAATACTGACTCTTTTTATTGCAAGCCTCATAACAGGATTAGTTCAAACCTTGGCTAATTCATTCTATGGAATCTATCTTTATGAAACATTTAAGAATGGTTACTTTAAGGGCTTTGCAAACATAGCTGTTATATTTTTAATAGCAATAATGACATCTTTTTTCTCACCTTATATAGTAAGGAAAAATGCGCGTGATTATGGAAAGCTTCCGATGATGGTTTTTGGAACATTGCTTATGGCAATAATGCCTCTAACTTATTATTACAACCCAAACCTTGTTTCGATAGCTGTTGGAACATTGATTGGGTTTATAGGGGCTGCTATAATCGGCGTTGCGCATGGCCTGATTACAACTGACATAATGTCAGAAAATGAAAGAAAAATTTATTTTTCCAGCTACAGCATCCTTATAATAATCCCTTATCTCATTATTGTTCCATTAGGTTCATATTTTGCCCAGGTTTATGGATTAAAAAATCTTTTTTTATTCCTGGGGCTTATACTAGCATTGATTGTAGTTCCACTTTATCTTGCCATAATAGTGCTCTACAATAAAAAGGAAAAGATTTAAATAAAAAGGTAAAGATTATGGGATATATGAATTTGATTAAAAAACAAAAAAGAGGGCTTTCACCTTTGATAGCAACTATACTTCTAATAGCCTTTGCTGTTGCGCTTGGGGCATTTGTAATGAGTTGGGGTAAGACTGCGGATATAACAAACGAATTTGAATCAACACAAAAATGTGCTGAAACAAGCTTAAAGGTAGGGATTATCAATAATATGCCTCAGATATATTATGGAGGAGAAGGTAATAACGGGTTTGTAGAGTTTACAATAGAAAACGATGGGAATCAGGAAATTAAAGGGCTGATAGTTTGGGTCGTTGGTGAAAGAGAAACAATGATTAGTGAAATTGAAAAATTACAAATAAAAGTAGGTTATCCATTAACAAAAAAATTAAGCTATAACTTTAATAAGTACGGGGAAATAAAGAAGGTTAACTTCATACCTAAAATTACTATTAATGAAGAAATGATTACATGTGCCAAAAAATCTGTGGAAGAAGAAAGGATAACAAAATTAGATTAAAGTTTGTTGGAGTGTCTAATGATTCTTGAAAAAAAGAAACTTCGCTTATTCATACTTATTCTTGCATTATTGTTTGTATTTTTTAAGGTGTACAGCTTCCATTTTGGCTATAACTACCCTACGCATATAGATGAATACCACCATATTGCCCAATCAATTCAGATAATACAAGAAAAAGGATTCGTTGCAACAAATCCTTACTTTAAGGAGCCATTATTGCATAATAATCTTGAACCAGGCTTTCATATACTCCTTTCAGAATTATTTCTAATGACTGGAATTGATCCTGTAAGGCATTATGGGTTTCTTCCTGCATTTTTTGCATTTTTATCTTCTTTGATGCTTTTTGTACTCGTAGAGAAGACCACAAAAAATTTTTGGGCTGGAATATTTTCAATACTATTTTTTGCTAGTTTGAAAAGCAGTATTAACATACTTGGAATAAATTTTTTTACTCCGTTAACTGCGTGCATCACTCTTATATACCTTTTTGTTCTTGTTTTGATTGAAGCAATTACTAAAAGTGATATTAAGAGATTATTTTTATCTTTTATTCTTTCATTCACACTCATAATAATATACCCTTTGTTTGGAACATTAATTTTGCCTATAACTGTATTATATTTATTTTTTAATATTTCATTATTGAAACAATTTTATTTTAATGCAAAAAAGAGTTTTAAAACAAAAAAAATCACAAAATATAAGTATGTTCATATAACAATATTTTCAATTGTTCTTGTAACTTTAATATTATTGTTTTTATTCTATTATTTTTTAGAATACATTAACACTGACATTCAATGGATAATAAAGTCACTGGTATTTCAAGAAGGATGGGGCAAGATTGAGATAAAATATTTTTTCCCATATCTTTATGGAATCATTCCGACACTATTTGCAATAGTTGGAATTTTTCACTGTCTTAAAACAAAAAGACATCTTATTTTTGTTTTATTTCCATTTATAATGATTGGATTAGTTGCATTTTTCCATATATTTAAATTTTCAATACTTTCTCCTTATCAAAG
>JAQTRH010000029.1 GCA_028711925.1 Candidatus Nanoarchaeia archaeon
TTCATATAATGGCATAAATGGATGGCATTTAAGCAATGGTGACAGAAAAACAGTAACAATAACCTGCGATGATATATTTGGTGGTAGCTTAGAGGGAGATATAATAATAACTTATTGTGATGATTCGCAGGCAGATTCTGAAAATCCAGAAAATAATAATATAGATTATAAGGGGATTATAATAGAGCAAATAAACAATTTTAGTTTGGAAGAACCTTATTGTTATAATTATGAAACTAAAGATTCCTGTGGAGCACAATATTCTTTAAATAATAATTATGTCTCTGTTGCTATCCAAATTTTTGATAATGGTCTCTTGTTAAACAAATCTCTTTCAAATTTATTAAATTTATACCAAAGAGAAAACCTACAAAATATTGGAGAGTATACTTCTGGAGAGAATACAGTTTTTTTATTTAAAGATACTCCTAACTTTTATGTTTGGACTTCTAAAAATAAATTAATCACTGTTTCAGGTGACAATTATGAAAATAGTTTGAAGGTTTTAGAAGAATATCTTAAAAAATATCCTTCTAATGATCAAAATTCTGATAACGCAGAAGAAAATTGTAATACCTTTAGTCATGTTCTTAGAGGAAGATTAGTTTACCAAAATCCTGAAGAAGATGTTATGCAAACAACCTCTGTTCAAAAGATAACAGGAAATGTCGTTGTTGGAAAAAGCATAACAGGAAAAGCAATTGATGAGATGGTTGTTGAAGAAACTCCTAAACTAATCTCTCCTTATTATGCAAGGGAATATAAGTTTAACGTAAAGGCAACCTTGTCAACTAATCCGAAGATTTATGACACGAATTATGCTGTCTTGAGAATAGAACCAGAGGTATTTATAGAACCTCCTGAATTTCCAACAGAGGAAGTGACAATAGATCTTTACAAAGGATGGAATCTTATAAGTCTTCCTGGAAAGCTTGTGCAGTTTAGCGATGATGGATGCACTTTAAACAGAAAACTTCTTGGTTTTGTGTATCTAAAAGAAGAGCAGAGATATGTTACATTGCAGCAGGCAGAAACAATACTTGGGACTAACTTTGCAGAATACCTTGCCAAGAACGCATTCTGGATTTATTCATATGAAGACTGCAATTTAAGAGCAAGAGTTGACATTAAGGTTTCTTATTCAGGAATTAACCTTTATGAGGGATGGAACCTTATTCCAATAACAGATGATATTGTTGGTGGTTACTTAAATGATGTGATGAGTGAATGCGACATCGAGAAGGTTCACAAATGGAACGCACAGAACCAAGTATGGGAAAAAATAACAACAGATTATACCTTTTCAAATACAGAAACATATTATGGTTTTATAACAAAAGTAACCAATAACTGCGTACTTGGAGGAGTCAACATACTGGAAATGTCAGAAATTGAGGAGGAAGAATAAAATGAAAAAAGAGGCTATAATGTTATTTTTTATTTTCAGTGTTTTTTTATCTGGTTGCTCAATGCTTCCTACTCAGAAATGTGAGTCAGGGCTTTTCACAGAGGATGGAGAGTGTTGCACTTATGTTTGTGATTTGGAATGCCCAAATGGTTATGTTGAGGGGTCATGCCACTGTGAGTGTGTTTCAGATAATCAAAACCTAAACAACAACCAGGACACAAACATTGATGACCTTTTTGATGATAATACAGACATAGAACCACCTCAACTACCAGAGTAATTTCATTTAAAAATAAGAAATTTGAATCAAGGAGATACAATGAAAAAGAAAGATATAATCATTTTAATTGTTTTAATTTTATTTATTATGGTTCTTAAATTTTCTTCTGCTTGTGATTATCATGATTGTAATGATATTGATTCAGTAGGTATTACCGAGGAAAAGAAGATTATCTCTAGTTTTTTTGAAGAATTTATAAGTTATGCAAAAGCAAAAAATGGTTATGCAGAATTATACATAGAGAATGAAACTTTTTCTGATAAACTGGAAATTAAAGTTGGTGAGACAAAGATATTTCATGAAAGCGAGATAACACTAGCAAAAATAGATTATGATGGAGATGTATGGTTTATTCATGGAGGGAAACCAACATGTTTTGAATATTGTTTTCCAGAATGTGGTGATAACATATGTGGATTTAATGAAGATAAAAGAGACTATTTAGCATATTGTCCAGAAGATTGTATGGATGAGTATTGTAATGATGGAATTTGTGAAGATTTTGATAGAAGAAATTGTCGTGAAGACTGCGCAGATGAGTTCTGTGGGGATGGTAATTGTGAAAATTTTGAATTAAATTCCTGTCCAGAAGATTGCGATCAAGATTTATTTGAGCAATATAACTTAGGCAAGGGTTATATAACACAGAACAAAGAGTACAAGTTAGATAATGAATATTCTGTAGTTTATATTGATTCAAACTTTGGGGATAATGAATATCAAAAAAATGAGGATCTTCTTGCAACATTCAAAATTATTAAAAATAGTAGAACTATAAAGGAATTTAATCTTAATGGATTGGAAGTTAAAAGACCCGTTGATAATGTTCCTTATTTATTTAAGTATATATGGAATGAGCCTAAAGAAAGAGCCTTAATTGAGATTTATGGCATAATAGAATTTGGTGACAATGATGAGATTATTAAAATCACAGAAAATAAAGGATTTTTCTGTGATGAAAATTTTTACTACTTAACAAAAAATGAAATCACAGACCTAAATACAAATAGAGAATTTGATGAAATCACTCTTAACATTATATATGGAGATAATAAAGGGTACAATCTTCATTTAAAAAATGAAGATATAGATGACATAAATTCAGATTTTAAAAGCGACAGTTCGTCAAGATATGATGCTTTTCATTGTAATGGAATTTTACCTTATATCGCCCAGGTTGATATAGAGCAAGGTTATATGATGATTTCTTTACAAAGCCAGGAAGATCAATGCCAAGAAGATTCAGACTGTGAAGATGGTCATGATTCAACAAGGGATTTTTGCTCTGGAAGCCCAAAAAAGTGCAGCAATATAAAAATTGAGGAATGTATTACTGGAGACAATTACTGTCCACCAAATTGTAGATATGAGGAAGATAAGGATTGTCCTGATCCAGATCAATGCTCAGAAGATTTAGACTGTGATGATAAAAATGCCTGTACAGAAGATTTGTGTGAAGGAGAACCAAGGGAATGTGTAAATAAAGTAATAAAAGAAGGTTGTGATTTTGAAGGCAATTGTATTAATTTAGGAACAAGAAAATCTGATGAATATTGTTCTGAAGATGGTTCATTTAAAAAGCAGAAAGAAAATGACAAAGAATGTATTCATGACTTTGAGTGTATAAGTAACACATGCAAAGAAGGATTATGCTCAAAAACCCATGTAATCCAGAATTTTATAAATTGGATTCTTGCCTTATTTAAATAAAAACCCAAAACATATAAAAACAAGCAGTGATTATTTATTTCTATTAGTTTAAAGGGTGGTGTATATGGTTAGAGTTGCAATTAATGGCTTTGGAAGGATTGGAAGGCTGGTTTTCAGGGCCGGAATGAAAAAAAAGAATATTGAATTTGTGGCAATAAATGACTTGACTGATGCAAAGACTTTAGCTCATTTGCTTAAATATGATTCTGTGCACGGAATTCTTAAGGATGAAATAAAAGCAAAAGACAATTCAATTTTTATTAATGGCAAGGAAATAAAAATTTTCTCTGAGAGAGAGCCTGAAAACCTTCCATGGAAAAAACTCAATATAGATGTTGTTGTTGAAAGCACGGGGATATTCACGACAAAAGAGGGAGCTGAAAAACACATCAAGGCAGGTGCAAAAAAAGTCTTGTTATCTGCTCCATTTAAGGGAGATACTCCTGTAAAGACAATAGTGATTGGTGTTAATGAAAAAGATTACAATAAAAAGCAGGATAACGTTGTTTCTCTTGCTTCATGCACGACAAACTGCCTGGCTCCTGTTGTTAAAGTGCTTAATGACAACTTCGGGGTTGAAAGAGGATTCATGACAACTGTGCATGCATACACAAATGACCAAAATATATTAGATTTGCCCCATAAAGACTTAAGGAGAGCAAGGGCAGCTGGAATGTCTATAATACCAACAACTACTGGAGCTGCAAAAGCTGTAACATTAACAATACCAGAGCTTAAGGGCAAATTAGATGGAATGGCAATGCGTGTTCCTGTTCCAGACGGCTCAATCACAGACTTTGTTGCAACCTTAAAAAAACAAACAACAGCAGAGGAAATAAACAGGGTTTTTAAATCAGCTGCAAAAAACAAGCTTAAAAACATCCTTGAATATACAGAAGAGCCAATTGTTTCAATAGACATAGTTGGAAATTCACACTCATCAATTTTTGATGCCCAGTCAACTAAAGTTTCAGGAAACCTTGTAAAAGTAGTTTCATGGTATGACAATGAATGGGGATACTCAAACAGGATGGCTGATTTCATTGAAATGATGGTTTAATCTTTCTTTAAAAAAAGAGGAAAAAAATGAAAGAAATAGTTTCAGTTGTGAAGTGCGATTCTTACGATGAAAAGATTGTGCTTGAGAAAGTAAGGGAGGCCCTTAAACTAATAGATTTCAAGATAGAAAAACACACTAATGTTCTTATAAAACCAAATGCCTTGATGGGAAAACACCCTGATGAAGCTGTTACAACACATCCATCAATAATAAATGCAGTATGTGAAATACTAAAAAAGAATGAATGCAATATCTCAATAGGGGAATCAGCAGGCTTTATGGCCATAGGCGGAACGGATTATGCGCTTGAAAAAAGCGGAATAAAAAAAGTTGCTGAAAAATTCAATGCAAAAATAATAAACTTTGATACCTCAGAGATAGTTGCTAAAAAGATAGATGGAAAGGTTTTAAGCAAAATAAACATTGCAAAGCCAATTTTGGATGCAGATTTTATAATAAACATACCAAAACTAAAAACACATTCTTTGGTTGGCTATACTGGGGCTGTTAAGAATATGTTTGGAATAATTCCAGGAGGAAAAAAAGGAGATTATCATAAAACATGCGGAAACCAGAGAAATTTTTCTGAACTTTTAGTTGATATTTACCTTGCAAGAAAACCAAATCTAAACATAATGGACGGAATTGTTGGAATGGAGGGAAATGGACCTTCAGCAGGAAAAATAAAAAAAACAGGGATTGTAATTGCAAGCAAAAGCGGCATAGCCCTTGATTTTGTTGCTGAAAAGATAATAGGATTTAGTGGAGATGATATCCAGACAAACACCGCGTTAATAAAAAGAAATCTCAGGCCAGAGATTGAAGTAAAGGGAGAAAAAAACATAAAGATAAGATATGAAAAGCCAATAAAAACCTTCAGAGGAAGACTTGAATTTTTAATGAAAATATACTATGTTTTGGTTAATCCCAAGATAAAGGTAAACCACAAAAAATGCAGAAAATGCCTTGCCTGCATGAAGTCATGCCCTGCAAAAGCAATAACCTTTGTTAATGGAAAGATAGAAATCAATAAAAACAAGTGCATAATGTGCTACTGCTGCCATGAAATGTGCCCTGAAGGCGCAATAGATATAGGACCGTCAAAATTCGCAAAATTTATAACCAAAATTAAAACTCCCATTGTAAAGGTGTTAAAATGCAAACAATAAAAGATATTGATGTAAACGGAAAAAAAGTTTTAGTTAGAGTTGATTTTAATGTTCCTATTGACGACAAAGGAAGCGTTCTTGATGATGAAAGGATTGTTTCATCTTTGCAGACAATAAACTACCTTATTGAGAATAATGCAAAAGTAATACTGATGAGCCATCTTGGAAGGCCAAATGGCAGGGTTATCGAAACCCTTAAAATGAACAAGATTGCAAAAACGCTTGGAGATATTCTTGATAAAGAAATAATAAAAATAGATGACTGCATAGGTGAGCAAGTAAAAGCAAAAATACAGGAGATGAAAGACAAGGACGTTGCATTGCTTGAAAATTTGAGGTTTTACAAGGAAGAAGAAGAAAATGACCTTGGATTTGCTGAAGAACTCGCAAGCTTGGCAGATATTTATGTTAATGATGCATTTGCAAACTCACACAGATGCCATGCATCAATGCAAGGAATAACAAAATTCATTCCAAGTTATGCAGGATTTCTTGTTGAAAAAGAGATGGCTATCCTTTCAAAGATAATGCAGAATCCTGAAAAGCCATTTGTTGCAATAATCGGAGGGGCAAAGGCAGACAAGATAGCCGTAATAAGAAATCTTTTGAATTTTGCAGATAAAATTATAGTTGGGGGGATCTTGGCAAACACCTTTCTTAAGGCAAATGGCGCAAACATAGGCACTTCAAAATTTGATTCTGAATCAGTGAATAGCGCTAAAATATTATTATCGCAGTCAAAGGGAAAGATAATTCTTCCTATAGATGCATTTGCTGCAAAATCAATAGAGAAAGGGGAGAATTCAAGAATAGTCAAGATAATAAATATGCCTGATGACCTGATGATAGGAGATATCGGGCCTGATACAATAGCTCTTTATAAAAAAGAGATTAAAGATGCAAAGACAGTTGTGTGGGGAGGGCCATTGGGAGCATTTGAACATGAAAAGTTTGAAGGCGGAACCCACGAGATAGCCCTTTTCCTTTCAGGATTAAAAGCTAAGGTTTTTATTGGAGGGGGAGAATCAGGGGCTGCGATGAAAACACTTGGCCTTGACAACAAGGTTAACTTTATTTCTACAGGAGGAGGAGCATTCCTTGAATTTTTAAGCGGAAAGCAGCTTCCTGCAATAAAAGCATTAGAAACAACTAACTAACTTTTTTCTTTATCTTTGTTATAAACTCTTTTAATTTCTTTATGTGCTTTTCCTGTTTTATCTCTTGTTCTGTTAAGGATAAACATGCAGCAGGATTAGATTCACAAACTCTTTCCATTTCAAGAAACACCTTATCACTGTTGTCCATTTTCATAGTGCAGAAAAAGGCGACCTTTCCAAGCTTTTCGTTATTTTGGAATAAATAAGTCCTTACAGGGCTGGCAATGTTTCCTGCCCATACCGGCGTTCCAATTATAACCATATCATAATTCTTAGGGTCAATCTCTGTTTGTTTTATTTTTGGCATAATCTTAAAAAAAGATTCAAAACCAGACCTAATAAATCCTCTTGGCTTAACGTCGAATATCTCTTCTATATCGCAGTTTAAGACTTCTGAAATATTTACTGCAATTTCTTTTGTGTTTCCAGTTTTTGAGTAAAATAAAACCAAAGCCTTCATATTAACCTGTTTTTGTAAATTTATATATAAATCTTTTTACTTTTGTTTGCTGTTAAGAAGAAATAACAATCCTATAATCAAAACAGGGAGAGATATTAAAGAGAAGGTTATTATCTCTCTTGATGTGTTAAAGAATATTGTAAAGAAAACAAATATTCCTATAAAAACAAATCCACCAACAAACTCATTTTTCCAAGCAATGCATGTTGCTGCTATTAATATAAATGCGGGTATTAGATGCATGAAAAGCCCAATTATTGTTTGAAAAAAAGTGTAATCTTCGCTGAAAACATCAAGAGCAAATAAGCTTATAAATAATATAAAAAGTATTGCAATTATCCTTGGGGCCCAGTAAATAACCTTTTTTGCTTTTTCATTCATTTTTTGAATGTGCTATAAATTGGTTTTATAGCAAACACTAACCAAGCAATAAGGTACCAGTGCCACTCTAATCCTAAGATTGGCGTCCAGAGCTTTGCTATCATAAGCGCAAATGCGAAAACAGCAAGCTTCGTGAGTGCCATATCTGTCCAGTCAAGGCCCTTTATCCTTGAGTTAAGAAATTCAAATAAACCCATATTATCACCTTTAAGAATATTAATTTACAGGTATTTAATAGTTTCGCTTAAGAAAATAAAGGAGGACAGCTTTCTGAGTTTCCCATTCATAAAAACAGTACACCCCAAAACGTAGGCCTGCTTGACTTCCGAGTTCGAGATGGGATCGGGTAGTTCCAGACCACTATGGCCGTCCAATAAACAGGAATTGAGGCCCATTTATAAAGATTTTGGTTTTTGGATATTAGTTGGTATTTAAACAAAAAAGTTTATATAACCCTTTATACAATTTTAAATCCATGAAATCACTAAAATGGAGATTAATTCTTGCAGGAGTCTTTGCTTTTGTTTTATTCTTTGGTGCTTTATACTATAAATTATCTGCAAAAACTTCTTTCATTATGGCTTTAGTTCTATTCGGCGTAGCAATGCTTCTTTCTGATCCAAAATTTCAAGAAAGAGATAGAGAAAGAGCTAGAAATTATAGAGAAAACAAAGAATATGAGTCTCGTCTCGGACGTGATGAATATTTACGGGAGAAAGCACGTATGAAAGCAAAAAAGGATTTTAGAAGGGAAAAGAATCAACCCCTTTTAACAGGTTTAGAGCCAGGATTATTAAATAAAGCATTTTCTAAAAGCAGAAAAAGACGTTAGATTTGAATGCCCTTGTTTTATTTTTTATAACACTATAAATTTTGTTATATCCTTTAAATATTAGCAAAGCACAGCGTGGTTGAGTACCATAAAAAACCAATACTTGGAAAGTTTCAAACATAACAATAAATTAAAATAATATAACTTATATCTTTAGTTTATGATACATGAATTTATCAAAAACATAACAGAATCAATTAAGAATTTGAAGGAAATTCTACCTAAAAAGAGTATTACGAGGCTTTATGTAGACATGATGTATGTTGCTTCCAAATTTGCAGAAGCCGAAGTAAACGATTTATATACCAATTTAAAGAGGCATAATACCCCTATAAAACCAAAAGAATTAGCTGACTTCGTTGGAAAGAGATATGAATTTCATCTTAGAAACCAAATTGAATTGTTCAAACATAGGAAATAGGTTATATTCTAGGATTGAATACATCATCTGTTCCTGTTAAATACTCCAAGCAAAGATTGAGGAACGGAGAATTTATTTTGTTGCTTTTTGTTTCTTTAGGTAATCTAAAATCTCTTTTTTACTCTTTTTTCCTAAGTAATACTGTTCTATATAATACCCTAATTCTCCTTCTAACTCATATATTGTACTGCAGTTCTTACATACAATGCCTGGGCATTCGTCACTTGTCAAAAAAGGAATAGGAATAAAAAAAAGATGAGGTATTCTATGAATCATAACATAATAAGTTGCTTGTGATTTACATTTTGGACAAACAAATAATGCCTCTATGTTATCATCTTTTTTTACTTTGGGATATGTTCCAAATATTACCATATCCTTATAATTGTTTAAATGAATTAAATACTTTTCTATTAAATTTACAAGTCAAAAAATTCCTTTATAACTATTCTCCATGAAATTATGCCTTCCTTATTAAATCAGGCCTTCCCAAATACTTTCTTACGCCTTCAGGGTTCCATATCCAGCAGACCTTTCCTTCCCTGTCAACAGCTATTTTATTTGATTCAGAAAGATAATCAAAAATAACACAAAAAGTCTGATACATCATTCTCTTTGGAAGATTTTCCCATAAGCTTCTTTTCCTGAACTTTCCGCCGTATTTTTTTATAAAATTCTCTACCATAAGAACAGTATCTAGCTGAGGGTAGTGCAGAACATTCTTTTTTATCATGTTATATAAATTTATATAACTAAAATATATAAATCTTTCGATTTTAAATGCCATCTTGCTTATTACCAATAGAAGAATGGATATAAGCTTCACGCCATTGTGTCCAGTGCTTAATTTTATCGTCAGAAATAATTTCCGAATGTCCAGTGATAATTTGCAAGAAGGTATTTTCAGCAGTATTTCTTGATATCTTCCTTTGTATGTATATGCACTTCTTTTTCAGAGCTCAGGTGGCCCTGCAAAAGCCCTCTCTCTGCTAACTTTGGAAATATATCATATTCCAGGCTGTGGCCCCTGTGAGTTAAAATCTCTGGCTCTGCAACAAACATAGAGGAAAAGCCGATGTAAATATCTGATTCCTTTGGCTTCTGCTCAAACTTAAGTATTTTAGTTCCTTCCATCTTTACTATTCCTTTTCTTGATGGTTCAGGTGAGGTTGTTAACATTAAGGTTGCAACTGAATTATTCCTGAAATGCTGATTCCAGAGTTCCTCTATATTTACCCTTTCAAATATTATATCCCCAAATACAACAAGGAAAGATGAGCTTAGCTTTCCATTCAGTATTTTTAATGATGATGCGCTTCCATCTGATTCTTTTTCCTCAACATATTCTATCTTAACTCCGTATGAGGAGCCGTCCCTTAAAATATTGAAAACACTTGTCAGTATATTCGGCCTTGCAATAACATATATTCTTTTAAAATTGTTCTGCCTTAATTTATTAACGGCTTTTTCCACTATTGTTGATTTTTTTAGTTTTGCAGTTATCCTGTACTCGTCATTAGAAATCTTCATAGAATCTTCATTTCCTCCTGAGAGAATTACAGCCGTTCTGTTTTCTCCCAAAGAATTACCAACAAGCCTTTCTATTGCCTGGCTTCTGTTTCTTATTATGATATTATCAATTATAGAATCAATCCTTTTAAGCATTTCTTTGTCGATTGTTATAGAGATTTTTTGTTTCACAATCTATATTAAAACAACCTTATATATAAATTTATCGCATAAAGTAGGATAAAGGTAAGATATTTAAATAATTGTTCTTACTTTTTGTAAAAGTAAAAGGTGATGATAATTAAAAAACAAACAAAAAGTTTGAAAATTTCTGTTATAGGCACAGGATACGTTGGGTTAATTACAGGGGCAGGATTGGCAAGTCTTGGAAACAAGGTAATATGCGTTGATATTGACCAGGATAAAGTTGAAAAAATAAACAGAAAAGACCCCCCTATTTATGAGAAAGGGCTTAAAGAGCTTCTTGAAAAGGTTGTTCCAGATAATCTTAGGGCAACAACTAATTTAAAAAAGGCAATAAATGACACTTCTGTAACATTTATATGCGTTGGAACACCTTCAAGAAAAAAAGGAGATACTTATTTCAAGCAGTTGGATGATGTTTCTAAGCAGATTGGCCTTGCATTAAAAAATAAAGAAAAAACCCATTTAATTATTGTGAAAAGCACTGTTCTGCCGGGAACAACAGAAGAGAAAGTTATAAAGACTATTGAGAGATTTTCAGGAAAAAAATATGGAATTCATTTTGGCGCTGTGATGAACCCTGAATTTTTAAGAGAGGGCTCTGCTTTAAATGATTTTTTTAATCCAGACAGGATAGTTCTTGGCTCAACTGATTCAAGGTCTTTGAAATCAGCAAGAAAAATATATGAAAATTTTAAATGCCCTGTTCTTGAGGCAACATTCAAGGAAGCTGAGATGATAAAGTATGCATCAAACTCATTTTTGGCAACAAAGCTTTCTTTCATAAATGAAGTTGGAAATGTATGCAAAAGGCTTGGAATAAATACAAATGTTATTGCAAAAGGAATGGGCCTTGACTACAGGATATCGCCCCATTTTTTAAGGTCAGGAATCGGCTTCGGGGGATCATGCTTTCCAAAAGACGTATCTGCTTTAGTTTTTAAAGCTACAGAAGTCGGCTACAACACAAGGTTGTTAAGGGCAGTTCTTGATGTCAACCATGACCAGCCATTAAGGCTTCTTGAGAAGGTCGTCATGGAAAACACCGTCAACCTGATCACGGCATACACCGAAAAAAGCCCGGCAAAGAGCAGCGCGATAAAATAGGTGTTGGCTTCGTCGCTCTTGCGCACCTGCGGAAGCAGTACGATCAGCCATATGACGATATTGACG
>JAQTRH010000106.1 GCA_028711925.1 Candidatus Nanoarchaeia archaeon
GTCATGCGCTTTCATCGAATGCTTGGAAAAAATATTTTTTATCCATTTGGCTTTGATGACAATGGCCTTGCAACAGAACGCTTTGTAGAGAGAAAATGCAATATAAGGGCAAGAGACCTTCCGAGGCCTGAATTCATAAAACTCTGCTTAAATGAAACAAAAGAAGCAGAAAAAGAATTAAAAAAAGACTGGTCATCATTGGGAATCTCTCCTGACTGGTCTATAAGTTATAGAACAATTGATGAATGGTGCAGGAAAACATCTCAAAAATCATTTATTGAATTGTATAAAAAAGGCCGTGAATACAGGAAAGAAGCTCCAACAATATGGTGCCCTAAATGCCAGACCGCAATAGCCCAGGTTGAATTAGAAGATAAAGAACAGTCAAGCTTTTTTAACCATATCTTGTTTGGGCTTGAGGATTCCAATAAAAAATTAGAGATAGCAACAACAAGGCCAGAGCTATTGTGCTCATGCGTTGGTGTTTTTGTAAATCCTGAAGATGAAAGATACAAGGATTTAATTGGAAAAAATGCAATAGTTCCTTTATTTAATCACAATGTTCCAATAATGGGGGACAAAAGAGCAGACCCTGAAAAAGGAACAGGAATAGTAATGTGCTGCACTTTCGGAGATTTAGTTGATATCGAATGGTGGAGCGCCTATAACCTTCCATTGAAAATAAGCATAACAACGGATGGAATAATGAATGAGGTTGCTGGAAAATACAAAGGGCTTAAAATTAATGATGCAAGAAAACAGATAATTGAGGATTTAGAATCAAATAAATTATTGATAAAGCAAGAGCAGATAAACCATACTTTAAATGTTCATGAGCGCTGCGGAACAGAAGTTGAATTCTTGGTTACAAAACAATGGTTTTTGAAATATCTTGACATAAAAGACAAGCTTTTGGAGTTTGGAAACAAACTTAACTGGTATCCAAAGCATATGAAAGTAAGATATGATAACTGGATTAATGGATTGCAGTGGGACTGGTGTTTATCAAGACAGCGCTTTTACGGAGTACAGATTCCGGTGTGGTATTGCGAAAAATGTGAGGAAGTTATTCTTGCAAAAGAAGAGGATTTGCCAATTGACCCTACTGTGGATAAGCCGCCAGTAAGCAAGTGCCCTAAATGCGGACATGAAAAATTAATCCCCGAAAAGGATGTTTTTGACACATGGGCGACTTCAAGTTTGAGCCCTATGATTGCAACAAAATGGAAAGAAGACAGTAAATTTTTCAATAAAATCGTTCCATTCTCATTAAGAAGCAACGGCCACGATATAATAACATTCTGGCTCTTTAACACAGTTGTGAAGATGCTCTTGCACGAGGATAAGCTACCATGGAAAGATGTTATGATAAACGGTCATGCACTCGATCCAAAAGGAAAGAAGATGAGCAAGAGCAAGGGCAATATAGTTGAGCCAAAGGTTGTTCTTGAAAAGCATGGAACAGACGCAATGCGGTTTTGGGCAGCATCAGCAAAGCTTGGCTCAGACATTCCGTATCAGGAAAAAGAACTTATGTCTGGAAAGAAGATGATAACCAAGATGTGGAACGCATCAAAATTTGTTATTATGAATCTTGAGGATTATAAACCAAAAGAGGTTGAGCTTGAAAATATTGATAAATGGATACTTTCAAAACTTAATAAGCTGGTTAAAGGATGCACTGACTCGTTTTTAGAATATGATTTCTCAAGAACAAAAGCAGAGACAGAAAAGTTCTTCTGGAGGGAGTTCTGCGATAATTATCTTGAGATGGTCAAGGACAGGCTTTACAATTCTGAAAGCTATGAAAAGAAAGCAGTTGAGTCTGCAAAATACACCCTTTATACAGTTAACCTTGCAATATTAAAGTTAATGGCCCCGATAATGCCACATATAACTGAGGAAATTTATCACCTTTATTTTGCAGAAATTGAAGGATTAAAGAGCATACATGTTTCTGAGTGGCCAAAATACAATGAGAAATTAGTTGATGAAACCATAGAAAAAGCAGGAGATGATGCTATTGACATTATTTCTGCGGTAAGAAAATACAAATCAGAGAATAATCTTTCATTAAACAAGCCAATAAAAAAGCTTTCAATAAATTGTGATAATAAAGAAGACATTGAAAAGGTTCTTGAGGCTGTTAAGGCCGCAACAAAAGCAGAACAAATAGAATTTGTTGATAATACTGATATTAAGACAAGCAATTCCAAAATAAAAATTTCTATCGATGCTTAGTTAATTTCTATTCTCAAATATTTTTGAGTCAAAAAAGACCTGGTTTACATTAATATACTCTCCAACCATCCTTATTACTTGCTCTCTTAATGTGTATTTAACCCCGTACATAAAATCTTTATTTGCCAGCTCAGCCAGGTATTCAATATTTCTCCTTGAATTTTTATACACTTTTTTTATTTCTTCGTTCTGGTCACGTATGAATTTAGGTACTTTAACATTTAAACTTTTTTCTAGGCCTTTAGCCTCATCAAAAATTTCGTTGGATTTTTTACATATACTATCTATATCACAATCATACACCCTTTTTCCAGTAGATATACATTTTGAGTAAAACAATCTCTCAGTTATCTGTTTGGAATCACCAAGAAGCATGCCCATCGCATAATTTAATTTTCCTAGACTATAGTGACTTGGAATTTTTACATTTTTTATATCATTTGTTCCAAAAAGGAAGTTGTAGAATCTATTCATTGATTTTATATACCCATCTTTTAGGTTTTTTATGTTATCCAATTGCCTTTCATACATAGGCCTAAGAAATCAGTTTTAGTTTATAAGCTTTTTGTTTTTGTAGTTACTAAGAAGTCATAACATTATCTATAAGGATATTTTTTGCAGTTATTTATTCTTCTTTAATTTCATATAAGGGGCTTATTACCAC
>JAQTRH010000030.1 GCA_028711925.1 Candidatus Nanoarchaeia archaeon
GGCAACAAGAAAACTATTATTCTGGACTATCACAGGGTTCTTGACATTAAGGCAGATTTCCCTTTTGATGAAAACAGCGTAAGCGCATCAGTTGGTAATTTTAGAAAACAAAGTGAATACCTATCAAAAAAATATAATGTAATCTCTCTTGAAGAATTTGTTGAGCATTGCAAAAAAAATAAAAATCCGCCTAAAAACTCAGCGGTAATAACCTTTGATGATGGCTATATTGACAACTATCTTTTTGCATACCCCATACTTAAAAAATATAATATTCCGGCAACAATATTTCTCACTGCAAACTACATTTCAACAAACAAAATTTTCTGGTGGGATAAGATAGCTTATGCAATTAAAAAAACAGAGGTTAAAAATATTGATATAAAAAATTTTGGAAAGTACAAACTGGAAAAAAAACAACAAAAAGCAGATTCATTAAGGGATATAATGTTTAAACTTAAGAAAATTGATGAAACAGAAAAAAATTCTTTTATAAATCTCATAATCCAAAAAACAAAATTAAAAATACCCAAAGATATCAAAAGAAATACCCTTAGCTGGGATGAAATAACTGAAATGAGCAAAAATAATATTTCTTTCGGTTCGCATACATTAAACCATCCAATACTCACAAAAATTCCAATAAGTGAGGCAGAAAATGAAATCAAAGAATCAAAAAGAATTATAGAAGAAAAAATAAAAAATAAAATTAAATTTTTCTGCTATCCTAATGGAGAATTTTCTGATTTTAACAATAAAATAAAAAAAATACTTCGTGAAAATGGTTTTGAATGTTCTGTTCTTTACATACCAGGATTTAATTCAAAAAATTCTGACGTTTTTGAACTCAAGAGGGTTTTTGTCAGATATAATGATGATATCATCCTGTTCAAAAACAAGCTTGCGGGAGTTGATATAGTCTTGTTTAGCCTTTACAGGTCATTAAAAAGAATAGCAAGAAGGAACAAAACATGATAAAGATAACAAAAGTTGATTCATTTGAAAATTTTATGGAACTTGAAGGCATATGGAATGACATCCTGTACAGAAGTTATGCAGAACCCACCTTTTTAAGATTTGAATGGATATCCAACTGGTGGAAATCTTTTGGCAAGGATAAGGAACTGTTAGTTCTTTTGGCAGAGGAAGATGAGAAAATAATTGGTATAGCACCCTTAATGATTGTTTCAGTGAAAAAGTTTGGTGTAACCATAAAAAAAGTGGAATTTATTGGCATGCCACTTTCTGATTACTCAGACTTTATAATAATTGATAGGAAAAAGGAGGTTATAACCAAATTTTATGATTATCTGCATGAAAACAAGAATCTATGGGGCTTTATCAAACTGAACAGGATCCTTGAGTCGTCACCAACCTTGGATTTAATGAATAAGATTCCAAAAAAAAGATTGCTTTTCAACAGGTTTCTTTCTGATATCGCGCCTTGCTTAAACTTAGAAGATGAAGATTATATCAAAAAAAGAATTAAAAGCAAAAAAAGAAGAAAGAGGATTAGAAGAATAAAAAACGAGGGCAACGCTTTTTTTTCGATGTTAAGTGAAGGAAAAGAAAAATTTTCATTTCTAATTGAGAAATTTTTTGAAATGCACAAGGAAAAATGGAATAAAACAAAAACCCCAAGCATGTTTAATGATAAGGAATATGAGAATTTTTTCATGAATGTATTCACTTCCTTAGTTGATAAGGGATTTGCTGATATTTTTTATTTTAAAATAAATGATGAGATTGTATCATCTGAAATATTGTTTTTGGATGACAAGAAGGTATTGACATATAACTCATCTTATAACATCAAATACAGCAAATTTTCACCAGGAATAACAACAACATTGATGATGATAGATTACTGCCTTTCCAGGGATTTTGATGAGGTAAACTTTTTGAGAGGCAATGAAAAATACAAGCTTGAATTAAGCAATAATTCAAAAAAAATATTCAATTTAGGCATACATAAAAATATAATCCTTTATGCGCTTGACAGCGCTTTAAGCATCCTTGAGAAAAAGATAAAGGAAAATGATAAACTCTACAGTTTTTTCATTAAGTATGAAAAAAAAATTAAGGATTTTCTGATAATAGATTCTTATATATTGAGATTTCTTTGTTGTCATATATTTTTATAATTGAATCTGCCTGATTCAGTTTTTTGAAGTTTGACTTTGGCACCGGATTTCCAAAGGGATAGTTTTTCTCATTGAAGAATCTTTGGTTTATTACCAGATAATTTATTTGAGAATAATGATATGTATGGTTGTAAGAGCCAAAATAAATAGTTTTACTTGATAGAATACTATTGAGCTCATCTGCATTGCCCTTATAAATGATTCCCTGCGCATATTCATCTGTGCTTACATCAAAGCCAAACATTCCGGAATAAATCTCAAAGACATTTATATCTCCTAATATCTTGCTTTGATTATCAGCATTTTCATAAAGCCATTTGGCAGAGTAATAAATTTCAGGTGTCTGCGACCTTATATCCATCCCCAAGACTACATCATCATCCGGAGACCTGTTTGTTATCCTGGGAGTGTATATTCCTGACATCATATGCCCTGTGTAGAAAAGCACTGAAATTAAAAGTATAAAAGCCATGCAAGTCTTTTTTTGTTTTGTCTTTTCATAAATCCGGTCAATAGAATATGCAATAAATATGCTCAAGGGTATGCAAAAAAACCAAAGGAAAGTGTAAGATGCTGAGTCAAGAGTCGTCCTCATCAAAGTAAAAAGCAAAACATAAGATATCAAGCTGATAAATCCTATTAAAAGCAGCAAGGTTTTATTTTTTATCTTGTTTTCCAATTTATTTTTAAGGCTTAGCCTGATAAAAAATAAAACAGAACCCACTAAACCCATAATAAAAAACATTATGTGATACAGGTAAATAGTTGCTGTTTCGTAAAAGCGATATAAAAAAGTTTCAGGCCGCGCCCCTTTTACTGTAAGAAATAAACCTGGGCCATAGCCTCCAAATATCAACTCTTTTATCTCTAATATGTAGGATATATCATTCTTAAGCAGGATGCTGGAAACAAATATCTGCCATAAGTAAAATATAACAAAAAAATAGACAAATTTTAGAAAAACTCTTGGATATGTTCCCATGTCTTTTTTGTTGTTAAATATTATATTGAATATTTTTGTTTTTGCCAGAATCCCAAAAAGCCATATTCCCATTAATATTACCAGAAACAGGTAAGATATAGAGTGGTTTCCTATTATCACCATGGGTGAGAATAAATAAAACAGGAAATCCCATACCTTTTTGCTGGAATCTGAATTACTTTTTATGATAGCATAAAAAGAAAGAATCATGAAGATTCCTGCGATGAACCTTCTTGAAACCTCAATAAAAGCCATTCCAAAGCTTGATATGAATATGAATGTAGCCAAATAAACTATACGCCCTTTATCTTTTTTTATGAACTCGGAGATTAAAAGTAAAACAAGCAAAACAAGAATAACCCTCAAAAATATAAACATAATATATTTGGAAATAAAGTAGGTTGTAAGGCCCGTTGTTAGCGATAAAAATGAAAGTATAAAGTGGATTAAAGGATTGTACCCATAATAATCTTCTGAAAAGCCTATGCCAAATTTAGGATTCCAAACACCCTTCTCTGCAATTTCAGATGCATACTGGGATTCAAAATAAGTATCCCTGTTAGTCTGAAATATATCCGGGGTTGAAACAAGAATTATCATTGATAAACATACCTCTAAAATAACCAAAGATGCTATCTTATGGTTTTTTTCTGATTTCAAAATTATCAGGCAGGATACTATGATAACTGCCCAAAAGATAGGCCAAAAAAGAAAAACAGGCGCTCCCTTAGCTCTAAGCGGAAGATACAAGAGAAGGGTTATAACTAACAAAATCTGCACAATTAAAATCAATGGAATCTTTCTTAAGTTCATAAAACACCTTTTGATTTTATTATATCCAATAAAACAAAGATATTTCCAATGAATTGGCCGCTCAGCCATCCAATGCCTATCCCAACCAAACCAAAACTAATCATCTCATAGCTTATAAACAAAGTTCCCAGAAATATTAAAAAATTAACAAAAACAACTTTCTTTATCATGTGCCTTATGTTCATTACAGAGATGTATACAGCATTAACAGTAAACAAAATAGGTGAAAATGAAAGCATTTTCAAGAGCAATGATGCATTTTCACTGTAAGACTGTCCAAAAAACATCAAAAGATAGCTTCCAAAAATCAGCACAAAGATGAATCCAGGGATTAAAACCATGTAGCTGAACTTCAATGATTTCTTTACATTTTCCTTAAGGTTGTTTATATCATGCGAGCCTTCTGCAAGCAATGAGTTTGAGATTGATACAGGCACTATAAATAATATATTTGATATCATCATGGCAATATAAAAATAAGCAGTTGTCTCAGGATTTATTGTGTTTGTTATTATGATAGGGAGAATAAAAGCAGGAGCATACCTGAATGAATTTGCAATATAATTGCTCAAGCTGAAACTGAGCATTTTTATTATGATTTGTTTTTTTATTATTAACCTTATTTTTATTTTCAGAAAAAATAAAATCAAGATAAAGGCTATAAGTGCAGATAAAGCCATTGACGAAAATATTCCATAGGCCCCCAGGAAAACCAGCAAAAATGAAAAAACTATCTTAAAAACACTGAATATAGTGTTCTTTATTAAAACCAATTTTGATTTTCTCAGGCCTATGAAAACAGATTCAATGTGAGTGAAGAATACATATGACACAACGAAGATCACAAATAAGACGCTATAAATTCTTACATCTTTAAGAAATGCCAGGCTTGGGCTGAAAAAATCAATCAGCAAAATATAAACTAAGCTAATTATCAATGCTATAACCCCCGATAGCATCAAGCAGGAGCTTATCATATCGCTTTTTTCATCTGATTTTGATATATATCTTACAAGTGAAATGTTAAATCCCATCAAGGAAAGCATGGATATCAACTCTAATGATGAAATCAAGGTTGAAGCCAATCCAACTTGCGTTGTGGAGTATAACCTTGCAACAACAGTCCAGAAAAGAAAGCCAAATCCAGAAATTACAACTGAATTTACAATTAGCCATACTGCATTCTTATAAAGCGAGTAGTTTGCTAACTCTTCAAAGGTGTTTTTAATTGGCATCTTATACCCCCTAGTTGCTACTTTTAAATAGCGATAACTATATAAACCTTATGATACTAACATAGGATATGAATCTTAAAAAAAGAAGGATACTGGCTTTTTTTGTAATATATACTATAGTTGTTTTAACACTTTTATTCTTGTTTATATTCCAGCAAAGCAAACTAAGCCAAAACTATATAAAAGTGGATTACAGCGAAAGCATAGGCAGGATTAATCTTGATTATGGCTCTAATGAAGTAGCAAACTGGATGGATTTTGTTGGCAGGGACGAAATTAAGATGTTTCATAGGGATGCCGGCTCAAAATTCATAAGGATATGGATAGATGACCCAGATTACAGAAAAAATAGCACGATTCCATACAGCCAAGGATCGTATGATTTTATTAAATTTGACAGCATAGTAAATTCAGTTCTTGAAAGCGATGCAATCCCCTTTATCGTCATTGCCCACGCCCCTGATGAAATGAGCATGAATTATGGAACTGAGGAAAATGCAAATCCGCCAATAAATAATGATATTTTTTCTGAATATTGTGCTGAAATAGTAAGGCATTACAAGAAAGCCTGTGAAGAAGACAATCTTTCAAAAAAATGCAATATTGATGAATGGTATTGGGAAATATGGAACGAGCCATATTGGGACCACTGGTGGCAGGATGAAACTTACATAAAAATGTATAATCAAGCCTACTATTCAATAAAGAATGTAGCGCCTAATACTAAAGTGGGGGGATATACTCTTAAATTCTTAAGCAGTTCTGATAAGAAACAAGCAAACGATTTTCTTGAGAAAGCTTATGGAATTGATTTCATATCATTGCATATTTACGGAAATTATTTGATTCCCTCTTTTAAGGATGAAATTTATATTAAAAATGTTGATAATGATTTTATGAGAAATGAGTACAGGAATGAAATGATAAACCATAACAAGGATTCTTTTTTCAAGCAAATCAATGAGTTTAATGATGCTGTAAAGAAAAGCAAGAATAGTAATGCTGAAATAATCATATCAGAGCTTGGCCCTAACTGGAACTGGCTTTATGAGCCTTACTTTGATGAGCCATTTGTTTCTGCCTGGTATGCATCTGCCCTTAATTGGATGATAAAAACAAATGCAGTTGACAAGGAATTTTACTACAGCGGAACATCTAATTATGAGAAGGGAGGTTTTGCAATGTGGTCTGCTAATGATTTTAGCAAATCAATAAACCTCTTCCCTGTTTATCACATGAAAACGCAGTTCGTGAAATACAACAAAAAAGGGTCATATCTTTATTATTCAGAAAGCAATAACCCAAAAATAGAATCAATTGCAGTTTCAAATGATGAAGGATATTTTATCACTGTTATAAACAAAAAAAATTATCATATTGAAAACATAAAAATAAATGTGGAAAATTTAGGCTCTACTCCTGGCTCCACTATTAACTTGAGTCCATATGAGATAAAATTCATTAAAATTAAATAGTATACTTACCAATTTTTTAATATTTTAATTTTTTTTCATATTCTTTATGGTCAAACCATTTTGAATAGTTCTAATTTTTTATTAATAAAAACTACTTTTGATGGTTTTATCATAATTTAATCTCCTTTCTTGACCTAAGTTTTTTTGCTAATTCTGGGTTCCAGATATATGCGATCTTTCCTTCTTTATCAAAAGCGATCTTGTTTATGCTTTCAAGATAGTCTAAAATAACCAAGTAAGTCTGCCACATAACTTTTTTAGGTAAGCTCTTCCATAGTTTGGTTCTGTTAAACTCTCCGCTATATTTTTCTATTGTTCTTTCTACCATCAATACAGTGTCTAGAGTAGGAGATCTCAAAAAAGGATTTATTTTATTTTTTGCCATAATATCTTTATATATCAATTGATATATAAGACTTTCCTTTTCTAAATCATATTTTTTAACCAATTCCATGCATGTAAATAAAAAAGTATTTTTTATAATGCTTGTCTAAAAAATTCCGGAAGTTTTTCAATTAAATTTGATAATCAAACTAAACTATTTAACATAAAAACAAAAGATTTATATAGTACATATGTATTACTATAGTATTACAATGGAAATGACTGTTACTCAGGTAAGATTGCCTAAGGGGTTGGTAAAAGAAATGAATAAACTAGTAAGTAAAGGCTTTTATACAAATAAGTCTGATGTTGTCAGGGATGCTATAAGAAGATTAATAATTGAGAGCCAAATAGGTTCAATTAAAAATACAGGAGATTCTGTTAAGGAAGTTAGGGAAATAAGAAAAAAATTATCAAAAGAAAAATTTAATCTTGATGAAATTAATAAATTAAATAAATAAATCTTCTGGCCTTTCTGCTGTTATATGCTTTCTTGCAATTTTAATTAAGTATTTATCTCTTGTTACAAGTATGAAATTCAATCTTTTGCATAATGCGATATGCAGACAATCATAAAAACTTAGTTGATATCTTAAATTAGACTCAAGTTTTCTTGCAAAATAATAATCTTCTTCTGTTAATTTAACAAATCTGAATCTATTTTCTTTTTCTAAAAAAGATAATTTCTCTTTTAATTTTTCTTCATCATCTAATTTAAATTTTATTTCTTTGATTACTACCCCCGAATATATTATTTCACTATTTTCTGAAAATATTACTTTTTCAATAAAGTCTTTAGCTAGTTTCCAATAAGGAATGCCCTTTTCAGGATTACCCTCTTTCTTGAAAAGGTTAAGCCATATACAAGTGTCCAGATAAAATGATTTTTGTTCCATAGCCAAATACTAATAAAAAAAATAGTTTATAATTACTTTGTAAAAAATTCCGGAAGTTTTTCAATCAAATCAGCAACATTTATAAATAATCTGTGAATATTATGATATCATGATAAATAAAATAAAAAAAGAGAAGCTTGACAGGATTTACGAGAAAGGCATTGACCCCTATCCAAACAGGTTTGATGTTAATTCTTGCAGCAGCGCTTTAAAGGAAAAATTCAAAAAGCTTGAGAAAGGAGAGCATACTGAGGAAAAGGTTTCTGTTGCAGGAAGGATAATGCAGAACAGGATGATGGGCAAAGCAACCTTTATGCAGCTTCTTGATTCTAAAGGAAATATCCAGCTTTATTTTAGACAAGATGATATTGGGAAAGATGAGTACAAGAAAATAAAACTGTTAGATATAGGCGATATAATAGGAGTAAACGGAACTGTTTTCAAGACAAAAACAGGAGAAGTGACTGTTCATGTTGATTCATTTGAAATTTTAACAAAAAGCCTTGCACAACTTCCGGAGAAATGGCACGGTTTGAAAGATCAGGAAATAAGATACAGAAAAAGATATATTGATTTAATATCAAACAGAGAAGTTTTTGAATTATTTAAAAAAAGAACAGAGTTCATAAAAAACATAAGAAAATTTATGGACAAAGAAGATTTTATGGAAGTTGAGACTCCTGTTTTGGAAGCAGTTCCCGGAGGAGCAGATGCCCGCCCATTCATAACACACCATAATACACTTGATATTGATTTCTACTTAAGAATATCACTAGAGCTTCATCTTAAAAGACTTGTTGTTGGAGGATATGAAAGGGTTTATGAGCTTGGAAAGGTTTTCAGAAATGAGGGAATATCAACACAGCATTTGCAGGAGTTCACCCTTCTTGAGTTTTATTGCGCTTACATTGATTATAAGGATTTAATGGATTTAACTGAAAGATTGATAAAGTCTGTCTTAAAGGAAACCTTTGGAACCCTTGAGGTAAAATACCAAGGGAAAACCCTTGACTTCAGCGGTGAATGGCCGAGAATAGAATACACTGAAATCATAAAAAAGAAAACAGGAATTGACTTAAACAAAGAAGACACAAAAGAAAAATTAATCAAGGCAATAAAAGACAAAAATTTAAAATTGGATGTTGATGAAGGCTTTGGCCGCGGAAGAATAATGGACCAGCTTTACAAGCAGTATGTAAGGCCTGATCTATTCCAGCCTTGCTTTTTGATAAACCAGCCTATTGATATATCGCCGTTAGCAAAAAAACACAAGGATAATCCAAAACTGACACAAAGGTTTTTTCTTTTGGTTGCAGGAGCAGAGATTGTGAATGCTTTCTCAGAACTGAATGACCCGATTGACCAAAGACAACGTTTTGAAGAGCAGATGAATTTAAGAGAAGCAGGTGATGATGAAGCACAGATGATAGATGAGGATTTTATTGAAGCTCTGGAAATCGGAATGCCCCCCACCGGCGGATTTGGAATGGGTATAGACAGGTTTTTCTCTATACTAACTAATCAGGAAAGCGTTCGTGATATTGTATTCTTTCCTATGATGAAACCAGAAGAAAATTAATTATCTTATAATCTTTACAGCAAACAATGAGTTGAATTTAAACAATGAATTTAGAGTACAAATTTGATAATAATTCACATGAAACAGAACCTATTTTAAATGCAGTATTTATACTAAAGGACGAAAATTATTATCTTACAAGCGGCAAAATTTACTTAAAAACAAAAAAACATCTGAGGCTACTGGAAATTCTAAGAAATCCTGAACTTGCTGAAAATTATGGCAATAACGCATTTCCAACTAATACATATTTTTTTGGTCCATATCAAATAATAATTAAGAATCCATTTTTTGGGGAGCGTTATATTGACATATCAACAATAGCAATTGCTTATGAAAAACAAGTAAATAATATAACTGATGATGAAATCAAGGCAATTGATGATGTTGATTCTCTTTGCAAAAAAGAAGAAGTTTCTTTGTCAAATAAGGATAACCATGCAAGCGAATTAATTATTAAGGGAGAAGGTTTTGGCATTAAATCAAGGTTAGATGATGACCTTAACTATAATCAAGAAATATTTACCTATCTGAAAAACCCAAATCTTACCGCCACTGACAGGTGCATAGATAATTACTTAACATCAAAAAAAATAACTCAGTCATGGGATATGCTGATAAATTTAAAATATTTTAAAAAAAAATAAAATTTATTCTTCTTTAAGTTTTGCATGTGCAGCTGCTAATCTTGCTATTGGAACCCTGAATGGCGAGCAGCTTACATAGTTTAATTTTGCCCTGTGGCAGAACTCAACAGAACTTGCTTCTCCGCCATGCTCTCCGCAGATTCCAATCTTTAAATCCTTTCTTACCTTTCTTCCCTTTTCAACAGCCATGCTTACAAGATTTCCAACACCTTCCTGGTCTAAAACTTGGAAAGGGTCTTTTTCAAGAATTCCTTTCTTAAGGTATTCAGGCACAAACTTTCCAACATCATCCCTGCTGAAGCCAAAAGTCATCTGCGTCAAGTCATTTGTTCCAAAAGAAAAGAACTCTGCATTTTCTGCTATCTTATCCGCAACAATGCATGCCCTCGGCACCTCAATCATGGTTCCTATCTTGTAATCAATCTTAACTCCTGCTTTCTTTATTATCTCGTCTGCGTTTTTCTTTACAAGTTCTCTCAGGTTGTTGAACTCTTTTTCATTTCCAACCAAGGGAATCATTATCTCTGGGTTTACCTCTGTCTTTTCTTTTGCCAGCTCGCATGCTGCCTCAATTATAGCCTTGGTCTGCATCTCTGCTATTTCAGGATATGTTATAGCCAATCTGCATCCGCGGTGGCCAAGCATTGGGTTAATCTCATGCAAAGACTCTATCTTCTCTGTTATTTGCTCTAAGGTGATGTTCATATCCTTCATAAGCCAGGCTATGTCCTCGTTTGATTTTGGAAGAAACTCATGCGGCGGTGGATCCAATAATCTTATTGTCACTGGAAGCCCGTTCATTACCTTAAATATTTCAAAAAAGTCTGATTTCTGCATTGGCATTAACTTGTCTAATGCTTTTTTTCTTCCTACTATGTCTTCAGCTAAAATCATCTCTCTTACTGCCCTTATTCTGTCTTCCTGGAAAAACATATGCTCTGTCCTGCATAATCCAATGCCTTCTGCCCCGAATTCAATGGATTTTTCTGCATCTTTTGGAGTGTCAGCATTTGTC
>JAQTRH010000031.1 GCA_028711925.1 Candidatus Nanoarchaeia archaeon
GCCTTAATTGAGCCGGTATGCTTAGACCTGTGCACATGCGCAAAAGAAGGCGTTACAACAATATAGTCTTCTCCAAAGCCTGCTATATCACCATCAATAGCATCGCATGTTTTCTTGAGCTTGTTGATAGCCCTCTTAAGGTCAACCAAATCCTTGTCTTTTAAAGGCCTTATATTAATTAACGCAATTGTATAGCCCTCTCTAAGGCAGTCAAGAATCTCTTTTATGTCTGAAAAATCCTGAATAACAAAGGGCCTCACAATAATATTGGATTTTGATTCTCCTCCCTCTGTATCAAGCTCAAGGTATTCCTTTTCTCCCTCTGATAATAAGTCTGCGTCTGTCTTTGAGCCAAATGTTTTCTTAAATCCTGATGTGATATCCGAAAGAATCTTCCTCATTTTTTAACCCTCCTTTTATAAAAATTATAAAAAATGTTGGTTAACAGGTATTTAAATGTTTCTATTGCACAAAATTACACAAAGCCGCAATGCATAAAATTAGAAAGTTTTTTAAAAAAACAGCCTAAACAAACAATGATGATACCTTATACTCCTCATCCTGTTCTTTTTGAAATTGGCTTTATTAAGATTTACAGCTGGGGGTTCATGGCTGCAATAGCCTTTTTAGTTGGAATGTTTTTTGCAGCAAAAGAGGCAGAAAGAAAAAACATCAATAAAAATAAAATATACGACATTTTTACATACATAATAATCGGGGCAATCATTGGCTCAAGAATTGGCCATATAATATTCAACCCAGGCACAATACAAAGCTTTCTCGATCTCTTTAGAATATGGGAGGGAGGAATGTCTTTTCAGGGCGGATTTATAGGCGCGATTTTATTCTCATTTATTTACATAAGAAAAAACAAGATGAATTTCTGGAAGGTTGCTGACACAATAACGCCATCAATACCCATTGCACAGGCAATCGGAAGAATAGGGTGTTTTCTTCGCGGATGCTGCTACGGAATTCCAACTTCACTCCCATGGGGAATCCAATATCTCGGTGAAGTAAGGCATCCAACCCAGATTTACTCAAGCATATTTCTTTTGGGAATATTTTTCTTTCTCTCAAAACAAAAATACAAAAAAAGCTTTAATGGCTCTTTGTTTTTAACCTATATTGCAATATACAGCATATTTAGGTTTTTCATTGAATTCATAAGGGCTGACCCAAAAATCTTATTAAACCTAACAGCCGCACAAATAACAAGCGTAATACTTTTATTTGTATCAATTATTTTATTCTTTAAATTTAAAAAAGGTGATAAGAAATGAAAACCCCAATAATAATTGTGAACTTCAAGACATATAATGAGTCAACAGGAGAAAACTCATTGAATCTTGCAAAGATATGCGACAAACTATCAAAACAAACACAAGCAAGTATTGCTGTTGCTGTGCAAACTGCAGAAATAAATAAAATTTCAGAAAGTATTTCAATTCCAGTTTTAAGCCAGCACATTGATCCAATAACGCCGGGAAGAAACACCGGGTTTATTCTTCCTGAATCAGTTAAACAAGCAGGTGCAAAGGCAACAATAATTAACCATTCAGAGCACAGGCTTGATTTCGAAACACTAAAGCAATCAATAGAAAAAGCAAAACAAATAAATCTCAAGGTTGTTGCATGCGCAAAAGATGCTGATGACGCGAAAAAAATAGCTTCATTAAATCCTGATTTCATTGCAGTTGAGCCGCCTGAATTAATAGGAGGAGATATTTCTGTATCAACAGCAAAGCCAGAGGTTATAGAGGACTCTGTTAAGGCAATAAAATCAGTAAACCCTGATATAAAAGTACTGTGCGGAGCTGGTGTGAAAAACTCAGATGATGTGAGAAAAGCAATAGAATTAGGCTCACAGGGAATACTTGTTGCATCTGGAATAGTAAAGGCAGAAAACCAAGAGCAGGCAATAAAAGACTTAATCAATGGATTAATCAGTTAACAACAACATATATCTTTTTTATCTTGCCATATTTTATATTTTGGTCTGGGTCCTTATAATCATCTATATCGCAATATGATACATCCCTGCAAACAAAAACGTTAATCACATAAGTTCCTTTCTCTGCCCCTCCTGGAACACCTATGGCAATTCCAATCTGTTTGTGTTCGTTTGCGTTTAAGTTAACATTGCCATCGTTGCTTATCATAAATTCAAGATCAGTTTTGGGGAATTCATCTTCGCTTTTATCCTGCTCTAAGCCTATGTAAAAATTCTTGTTTTCAGTATATGTATTGCGGATGCCTAATGTAAAAAAGCCGACCTTGTTTCTTCTTATTTCTTTTTTGTTTGTTCCAATGCAAAGCATTTCAGAAGAATCGCAAAGAATATTTTCTATGTGGTGATTAAAATCTTCTTCAGTAATATCTCTTATTTTATCTACCTCTATCATCATATTTCTTAAAAAAACTATTCCAAATCCAAATATGACTATGGATAATATCAAAATAACTATGAAGTTTATCGAAAGTTCTATTCCTTTTCTGCTTTTTATCATTTTAATCAGGGTTCACAAAAAATAATTTTGAGCCGTAAGATTTTGTATATGAGTCTCTTACAACCTTTTCCTCATAAATCGGTGTTCCGTCGCTATTCCTTCCAATTCTTTGATTTATTTTGTACATGTAATCAATAACCAAACTTACTCTTTTTTCTTCCTCAATCTCCTTCATTCCAAAAGTTATAGGGATTCTTATTTTTGATGAACTGCCAATATAGCCTAAGGTGCCATCAGCACTTGTCTCACCTATCAAGAGCTCTCCTTCAATAATCTTAACATTTGTTATAGATACAGGAAGAATTAAATCGTTTTCTGTATCTTTGAGTTTTATCTCAGCGTAAAAGCTGGATTCATCGATATTGAATGGGTAGTCATAGGATGACTTAATTTCTATTGTAAAATAGCTTAGCTGCTTATCCTCAGAGAGAGAAACCTGATTTATCAAAGAATCATCTATCATAAGTTCACATTCATTTCCTTCACTGCATCCATATTCAAGATATTGGGATTCATAAGTCCTGGAGCCTATCTGAACCTCTCCTTTTCCCTCGCATTTTCCGCAATCTGTAGTACATGTGCATTTATTCTCTCCTGCGCCTTCCTCGCATCTTTTGTTTCCGCAGCAGTTGCTTATAGAGTTTATCTCGCATACATTATCAGCGCATTCAATATCAAGGCAGTTTGAAGAATATCCGCTGTAAAGCTCTCTTGCCTTTGAACTGCAATCAGAACTAACCTCGCATTCCTTGCATCCGCTCACTAAAAACAGCAAGCAAACCAAAAACAAAAAAAAATAATTAAATTTCATAATTCCTCAACTATGTTACAGTTACATAAAATACCTTTGATGCATATGGCTCTGTACCTGGAGCTATTACTAATTCACACATATATGTTGTTGAAACAGCATTTGGGTCTGGTCTTATATCCACAGGAAAGACTTCTATCCCATCTTTTGGAATAAAAGTTGTTTTGGAAAAGGTATTAAAATGTATAAGTGTTGGATCTGCATCTTCAATCATTGAACTTTCGCAACCAACTTCTACATCAAAATCAGAATCGAAGGCGAGTTCATTTCTAATTCCATAGTAAAGTGTTTTTTTCTTGTTCTTTGCAACATCTATTTGATTATTTTGAAAAGCTAATCTTTCATTACTGTCTCTCACTCTTTCTATCATATCATTCCTTATATCATCACTTACGCTGCTAAGCTGTTCCATTGCACCGCCCATGATGTTTCTTATGAAAGTTAAACCAAGGCCAAGCACAGTCACAGCAAGAATCAGGATGACTATAGCATTAATAGAAATCTCAAGGCCTCCTCTTTTGTTTAAGCTCATTTAATATCACCTCTTTTGAATTATGTATACTAATATAGTAATTATTTATAAAACTTTCTATTAAAGCATTATTTCTTTTAGAAAGCTTTTTAAATTATCCTCTTTTCCCAAAAAAGCATGGCAAGAATAAGAAAATTTTCAGCTTACAGAAAAGTTGAAAGACCCTACACAAGGGTTTCAAAATTCAGGAATAAGTCTTTTATCAGGGCAAGCCCTAACCTCAAGATAGTTCGCTTTGAGATGGGAGACCCAAGAAAAGAATTCAGTCATACAGTAGAGCTTATCTCAAAAACTAACTTGCAGATAAGGCATGATGCAATTGAATCGGCAAGGCAGAGTGCAAACAGGGTTCTTGAAAAAGAGCTTGGAAAAACAGGATACTTTATGAAGATAATGATTTACCCTTTCCATATCCTGAGAGAGAATCCATTGGCAAGCGGTGCTGGTGCGGATAGGATGTCCACAGGAATGAAGATGTCATTCGGAAAAGCTATTGGTGCAGCTGCCCAGTTAAAAAAAGGGCAGAAAGTATGCATAACAAGAGTAAATAAAAATGGCATTGAAGTTGCAAAAAAAGCATTAGGCAAGGCCTCAAAAAAGCTTCCAAATTCTTATGCGCTTGTTGTAAAAGAAAACAAGCCGGTTTCCAGATAAAGACGAAACCTATAAATATCAATAAGATTTTTTAATTTTAATGGACCTAACCCAATTGTTGAGCAATCCTTATGTAAAGGCATTAATAATATTTGCAATATTTGTTGTAATAGCAAAATTAGTTGGATTTATAGTCAAAAAAATTCTTGGAAAATTTGTCAAAAAAACAAAAACAAAATTTGACGATGTCCTTCTTGAAAGGGCAGACCCAGCAATAACTTTTACAATAATCCTTCTTGCAGCAAGGCATGTTATTAATAAGCTGGATATAATGAATCTTCTAATATCAAGGATAATAGACTCTTTCATAGCGCTTATCATAACCTACTTTGCCATAATACTTTTTGATGCGATAATTAATGTATGGGCGAGACACTGGGCAAAAAAATCGCAGTCAAGCGTAGACACAATAATTCCTTTAATACACCAGTTTTCAAAAATGATGATTCTTTTAATAGGAATATTTATTATATTAAGTGAAGTGTGGGAAAAGGATTTAACTGGATTTTTTGCAGGCCTGGGAGTTGCAGGAATAATAATAGGCCTTGCATTAAAAGACAGCTTTTCCAACATCTTTGGAGGAATATCGATTATACTTGATAAGAATTACAAAGTGGGAGACAGAATAAAGGTTGAGTCAGGAGATACAGGCATTGTCTATGATATAAGCTTAAGAAGCACCAGGATAAAAAACTGGGATAATGAAATAATTATAATTCCAAACGGCAAGATGGCCAATTCAAAAATACATAATTATGTGCAGCCGGATGTTAAAGCAAGGAGTGTAATTGAATTTGGGGTTGCTTACGGTTCTGATATAAACAAGGTTAAGGATGTTGTTCTTAATACAGTAAAAAAAATAGAAAATGTGCTTGAAGAGCCAGCTCCAAGCGTTATTTTTTCAAAGACAAATGATTTCTCCCTTGATTTCAAGGCAAGGTTCTGGGTGGATGATGTGTCAAAAAGGTTTAAAGCATCAGAGCAGGCAAGGTGCATGATTCATGAGAGCTTGTTAAAGGCAGGAATAAAGATTCCATTCCCAACAAGAACAATTTATATGAAAAAATAATCAATAACTTTAAATAATTGCTTTTCTATTATTTATATTTATGGGGCTAAACTTCGACAAGTACCTGAATAACAAAAGAACCTACTTCAGGGTACATTTCGGTCCGGAAATAAATGATATTAGAAAAATCTACCAGGAAAAAGATTATTTTAATATACAACAAAGGCCAAAAGAATCAAGATTAATGGAAGAACTCAGCGACATAATAAACTATAGAGGGTGATATTTTGATTATTAATAAAAGAAATCCGCTTTGGAGCATAGGGGCATTAATAGGTGCGTTAGTTGGATTGTTTTTAGGAAATATGCTGTTCTGGATGATAGTTGGAGCGGTTATCGGCCATTTAGTTGAAAAAAAATTTTCTCCTCGTAAAAAAGAAAAGGTGGTTGATGTGAAAAATGCATACAAAAGCGTTTCATTCTGGGTATTTTTAATATTTTTCCTGCTGTTGGTTTATTTTTTCAGGCCATGGTTCCATGAATTTTTCATGCTATTCTACACCCATCCAAGCGTGGTTCTTGCTTTGCTATTTGCATTGATTTCTTCGGTTTTATTTATGAAAAACAAAAAAAAGATGGCTTATGTTGCCATTGCCCTTGTAATTTTCTTTTTCATAGTTGCATCTTTTAATGATATAATAGTCCAAAGGCATATTGTAAGCGATACAACCTATCACTTAATAAATGATCTTCCTGATGCATCAAAGGCAAGAATAGTTCCTCTTGCAGTTGCAGAAAGGTATGCAAAAGATAGTTTACAGAAATCAAGAGAAAAAATGGGTGATTTTGATTTTGTTAACATTAATAACACTCTTATATGGACATCTCCAAGAGTTCCTGACGGCTTTATACTTTACTTCACGCAGAAAGTTCAGGGGATTATGACTGTTGATGCTGAAAAGAGCAGCAGAAACACAAAAATGATAAGCAAACAGCTTGAGATTGGAGAAGAGATCGGCATAACAGACAACATCTACTGGAAGCTTTACAAGGAATGTTACCTAATGGAATTAGGAGAGATATACTATATAATAGAGGATGATGACATTCTCACGATAGCCCCTGTTATAAAATACAAATTCAAATTTCCTGTGATGCTTCCTTATTTTGATGGCGTTTATGTTGTTGGCTCAGAAGGGAATATAAAAAAGTACTCTCCTTCAGAAATACAGAACATTGAATACTTGAAAAATAACAGGGCATATCCTGAAAAGCTTGCAAGGCTTTATGTTGAATCATACCAGTATCATTTAGGAATATTTAATGCGTGGTTCTTGCACAAAGACCAGATAGAAATAGCTGATGTTTACGGCCAGCACAACAAACAGCCTTTCCTCATGCCCACTAACCAAGGATTAAAATGGATAATTGCTGCAGAGCCATACGGAGAGAGCTATGGTGTTTTTAAGATATTTTTGGTTGATGCTGTGACCGGAAAAATAGAGATGCTTGAGATGGATGAGGACAAGACACTTACAGGCCCAGTAATGGTTGTCGACTATGTAAGAAAGCATTTTCCAATGATAGACTGGTCAAGGTTCACAATAATTGAGCCAAGGCCTTATGTTGTAAACGGAAAGCTTTACTGGATGCTTTCAATAACCCCTAATGATTTTGCTGGAATCTCCCACACTGTTTTTGTTGACTCTGAAACAAATAATGTTCTGTCTTTTCAGACAGATGAAGCAGTGGCCAGATTTGTAAGCACAGGACAGGTAATAAAGGAAGATGAAAAACAGGAGGAAGGTCCCTCAACACAGGACTTAATTGATGAAATCCAGAAAAAGCTTGATGAGCTTAAAAAAATTATAGGCGAAGAATAAAGTGGAATGCGACAAAAAGGAAAACTTAAAAAACTGCAACTGCTCTTACCCATGTGATAAGAAAGGAAAGTGCTGCGAATGCCTAAAGTATCACTTAAGCATGAATGAGCTGCCGGCATGCTGTTTTCCTGATGATATTGAAAAAACCTATGATAGGTCAATAGCTAAATTTGTTGAGATAAACAGATGAAAATAATCAATGTCAAAATAAACAAAATAAAAGTTAGTTCTTTCTCAGCGAGAGACTACTCTGTTCATCTGGAAATTGACTTTAATGACGGCTCAAACAAGCAGATAATGAGGCATACCTTAGTTGATTATCCGGAGATGGTTGTCGAGCATATCTTTAATGACCTTAAAAAGATGGAGAAAAATATTAATATGAAGTTTAACGGCCAAGGAATGTTTGACAACTCTGTAAACATAATAATGCAGAACCAGGAGAATGACAAGAAAAAAATAATTAAATTTCTTTCTGCTGTAAAGGAAAAAGTTGAAAAGATTAAAGGCAAAAAGTCTGTTGAAGGTTATATGGATATCATAAAAGAGCTTAATATGCTTAAAGTTGAGTTATGATTTCTTTTTTTCTTTATTTTTCTCTGTAAGCGCCATCACATTCCAAAACTTAAGCAATGCTGCCAAGAAAAGAACTATCATGCTCATTGCAATAAACTGCTCTGCGACAATCCAATTTCCCATGAACCTTCCAAAAAAACTGCTTGCTGCTATGAAGATTGCAACTATTGAAAAAAATATCCATGACTCTGTTGGAAGGTGATGCTTGTGCAGCACAGAAGTGACTATGATATATGCCATACTTACATATATTCCTGAGATTACAATAAGGTAAGTTAAAAGAATATCACCTATAGCACTCATTGCACTAACAACAAGAATAGACAATACAAGAAACAAAAAAAGCAATACCAGCTTTTTTCTTATTATTTTCATTTTCTCCTCTTTTTTAACATTTCATCAATCTGTTTTGCAGCTGTTTTTCCGTCCCTGATTGCATTAATAACCGTTGCAGAGCCGGATGTTATGTCGCCGCCTGCATAAATCTTTTCTATTGATGTCTCGTATTTCTCATTAACTATTATATTTCCTTTTTTTCCTGTATTTAAATTTATTGTTTTTTGAATTAAAGGGTTTGGGCCCTGGCCGATCGCAACAATAACCTGCCCGCAATCTATCCTAAACTCAGAATTTTTAATAGGCAGGGGCCTTCTCCTTCCGGAATCATCCTGCTCTCCAAGACTCATTCTTATGCACTCAACTCCTTCAACATCTTCTTTTCCTAATATCCTTAATGGATTGGCTAAAAAAACAAATTCAATTCCCTCTTCTTCTGCATGCTTTATTTCCTGTTCCCTTGCAGGTATTTCATTTTTTGAGCGCCTGTAAACAACAACAACTTCTGAGCCAAGGCGCCTTGCTGTCCTTGCAGCATCAATCGCAACATTTCCTCCGCCTATAACAACTGTCTTTCTGGATTTCTTCAAAGGAGTTTTGTATTCAGGAAATTTGTAAGATTTCATAAGGTTGTTTCTTGATAAAAACTCGTTTGCAGAATAAACATTATTTAGATTTTCTCCGTCAATCCCTAAAAAGTAAGGAAGGCCTGCTCCTGTTGAAATAAAAACAGCATCATACTCATTCAAGATTTCCTTTAAATCAAATGTCTTTCCAACCACTGAATTCAGCTTTATCTTAATACCTAAATTCTTTATATATTCAACTTCATTATTTACAATTTTTTTTGGAAGCCTGAACTCAGGAATCCCATAACTCAACACCCCTCCTGCAATATGCAGGGCCTCAAACAAAACAACATCATAGCCCATTAAAGCGAGGTCTGAACTGCACGCCAAGCCAGCTGGACCAGAACCGATAACAGCAATCTTTCCTTTATTTTTTTTAACTTCTGCAACAATTTTTTTTGAATTATCTGCAACAAATCTTTCAAGAAGATTTATGTTTATTTTTGGCCTGCTTACGCACATTTTCATGCAGTTATCCTCAGCAGGGCAAACCCTTCCGCATACACCGGGAAGGCTATTTTTTTCCAATATCACTTTTAATGCTAAATCAAACTCTTCATCAGCAATGTGCTTTATAAATTTTTTTATTGAGATTCCTGCGGGGCATCCTATCTCGCACAAAGGAACCTTGCACTGCAGACATCTTTTTGCCTCCTTAACTGCCTGTTCTTTTGTATAACTAAAAGAAACCTCATTAAAATTATGTATTCTTTCTTCAGGATTCTGCTCTTTTTGTTTTTGTTCTTTGTTTCCCATTATTTTTTTGATAGCATGCATTCATGTTCTTCTTCCTTGTATCTTGAATTTCTTTTAAGAAACTCATCCCAATCAATGTCATGTGCATCAAACTCAGGGCCGTCAACGCAGGCAAACTTTATCTCATCCTTAACCTTAACCCTGCAGCTTCCGCACATCCCTATTCCATCAACCATTATTGTGTTTATTGAAGCAATTGTTTTTATTTTCTTATTTCTTGTAACATCAGAAACAGCCTTCATCATAACAGGCGGCCCTATGGCAACAACCCTGTCAATCTTTTCATTTTCAATTAAATCTTTTAATGCCTCTGTGACAAACCCTTTTCTGCCAAGAGAGCCGTCATCAGTGCAGATAATTGTTTCATTGGAATTTTCTTTAATCTCATCAACAAGAAAAAGATGCTTATCTGTCCTTGCCCCTATTATTGAAATTATTTTATTAAGTTTTTTAAGCGTTTTTAACTGGGGATAAATTGCAGCAATTCCAAGCCCTCCACCGACAAAAACAACTTTGCCATATTTTTCAACATCAATTGCATTTCCCAATGGCCCAACAACGTCAAGAATAGAATCCCCTTCATTTAATTTCAATAAATCATCTGTTGTCCTTCCTACAACAAGAAATATAAGGGTTATTGTATCTTTGTCATAATCAACTATTGTGAGAGGTATTCTTTCTCCTTTTTCATCAATCCTCAGCATTACAAAATTTCCTGCCCTTGCCTTTTTTGCTATTTCAGGCGCTGTTATCCTTAACAAAACAGTATTTTCAGCTAGAATCTTTTTTTCCTTTATCCTGTACATTTTCACCGTTATTTCTTCTGTTTTTCTGCTTTTTTATGGGCAAAAGAAATTTCTCTTTTTTTACATCAAGGTCAAAAAAGCTGTCTGCCTCCTCTTTAAGCTTGGATGATGCGCTTCTCCCGAATGCAATAACCTCAACCCTGCAGCCGAATGCTCTTTTCAAATGCTGTATTAATGGAACAAAATCTCCGTCTCCGCTTACAAGAATCAGGGTGTCAAGCCTTGGAGCAAGCTCAATCATGTCCATCGCTATCCCAATATCCCAATCCCCTTTTTTTGCTCCGCCGGGAAATATCTGGATGTCTTTTGCCTTGACCTCAAATCCTATCTTTTCAAGTCTGTCAAAGAAATTGTTTTCATCAGAAATATCTGCCTTTATGCAGTATGCTATTGCCCTTATCAATGC
>JAQTRH010000107.1 GCA_028711925.1 Candidatus Nanoarchaeia archaeon
GGCTCAATAGGAAGAAGATATGCAAGGGCAGACGAGATTGGAACTCCTTTCTGCATAACAGTGGATTTTGACTCATTAAAGGATAAAACAGTTACAATAAGAGAAAGAGATAGAACAAAGCAGGCAAGGGTGAAAATAGACAAGCTTGTTGAAACTCTTAGAAATTTAATACAAAAAGAAATCAGTTTTCAAGATATTAACTGAGTTATTGTTCTATAAACTTGAGCATCTTTTTAACATCTTTTTTTATTTCTTTTGTGATTGAATTAAAGACAAGCTTATCATCAGTTTTTCCATATTGGTGGGCTATTATATTTCTCATGCCCTTTGCCTCTTTTAGTTTTACAGCTAATTCTCTTGATATATCTCCATTATCTGAAAGAATTTCAAAAGCTTCCTTGTCATCTTCAGGAATTTTATATTTTTTATCCTTAATCAACAAAAAAGCTAAATCAGTTGCAGCTTCTATTATCTTCTCAAAGTACCTTTCACATGCTGCCTTTGTTTTCAAATCATTTTTATATTTATGAAAATCTTTTGGAATTATTTCCTCTAATTCAGAAAGGTATTTTTCAATTTCCTTTATTTTGTCATCTGTCCTCATTTTTGTACAATACCTTTCCCTTGTTGTCAATCTCTTTTTTAATTTTGCTATCCAAAAACTTATAAACCTGTATATCCATTCTGGAATTCACTATCCCCTGAATTCTTTTTCTAAAGAGCAATGCCTGTTTTGAAGTTATATTGCTAAACTTAACTGCGATATCAACATCAGAGCTAAAGGTGAACTTGTTTTCTAAAAAAGAGCCAAACAGTATAATCTCTTTAATTTTTTTAGATAAAACGTCATTCAGAATAATTTCTTTTGATTCTTCAATTAATTTTTTTATTTCAGCGCCTTTTTTTAGCTTAAACTCTTCAGAAAATTTTGAAGCTTTCCTGATAAACTCAAACTTCTGCCTTATATCCCTTGAAAGGCGGTTTTTTTCTGACTGCGTTAAGTTTATTCCCAGCAACTGCTTTTCAATTATCTTTAGCTCTTTCTTTCCAAACACTCTTCTAGCTTCCTTTGCTGAACTTAAAAATTTTAATAATCCCATTTTAATAACCTTTATTTAGGTTATAATAACTATAATGAAGGTTATATTTAAATCTTTTGTTTAAATCAAGCAAAACAAACAAGAGATTCTACACTAAATAAAAACATTTTTAAAGCTTTTATTTTTCCCAAGATAAGGTGATGATATATGGCAATAAAAGATTTACAGGTTAAACAAGGAAATGTTGATATAGTTGCAGAAGTTGTTGAGATAGGAGAAGTAAGAGAGTTCAACAAGTTTGGAAAGCCCGGAAGGGTTGCAAACGCGAAGATAAAAGACCAGACAGGAGAGATAGAGCTTACATTATGGAATGATGATATTGACAAGGTGAAAGTGGGAGACACAGTGAAGATAACAAACGGCTATGTCAATGAATGGCAGGGAACTCCTCAGCTGACTTCAGGCAGGACAGGAAAGCTCGAGGTTGTTGCAAGCGTCAATGAAGGAAACAGTAATTCAGAGACAACTGAGGATACAACTGAAGAGTCTGTTGAAGAATAATTTTTATTTTTTGGGGCAGTAGCTCAGCCTGGGAGAGCACATGACTGAAGATCATGGTGTCCGGGATTCAAATTCCCGCTGCCCCATTTCAAATCGAAAGCTTAATTAATGAACTAATTTTAGTTTTTTCTTATGGCAGAAACCAAAGAAGCAGTTCTTGTTGTATGCGCCCATTCAGACGACCAGATACTTGGACCAGGAGGGGCCCTTGTTAAATACTCCAATGAAGGAAAAGAAATATTTACGGTGATATTTTCTTATGGAGAGATTTCTCATTTATGGCTTAAAAAGAAGGTAGGCGTTGAGATAAGGGTCAGGGAAGCGCAGGAGGCAGACAAGGTTATCGGAGGCTCAGGCGTTGTTTTTTTTGGTTTGGGAGAAGGCAATTTTAAAAAAGAGATTCAAGAGAGAGACATCAAGGAAAAGCTAAAAAAAATAATAAAGGAAAAAAAGCCATTCAGGATTTTTACCCATGTCATGGATGATGCGCATGAAGACCATAGGGTTGTATGCAATACAGTAAAGGAGATTCTTGATGATATAAAATTCAAGGGAGACCTTCTGGGTTTTGATATCTGGAATGTAGTTGATATAAAAAAAAGGCATTTGCCCAAGGTTTACATTGATATAACAGACACCTTTAAATTAAAGATGAAGGCTCTAAGTTGTTTTAAGAGCCAGACACATGCAATGCTTATTCCTTATCTAATAATATACATTGGATCATTTATAAACGGGTTAAAAAACGACTGTAAACGCGCAGAAAAGTTTTACAAGATAAGATGAAAAAAAAGCTTTTGATTGCAACAGAGAACTTTCTTCCGAGGTGGGATGGTATTGCAAGGTTTCTTAATGAGATAATACCAAAGCTTTGCGATGATTATGAGGTAGCTGTAATAGTCCCTGAATTCAGCGGCGAGATAAAGGGTTTTGATAACATCAATGTCATAAGGATACCAATATCAAGAATAAAAGTAGGGGATTACAGCCCTGCAAAATTACGTTTAGGCATTATAAAGAGAGAAGTGAAAAAAGCAGACATAGTGTGGACTCAAACAATAGGGCCGATAGGAGTTCCTGCTATAATCTTTGCAAGGATGTATAAAAAACGTTTGATGGCTTATGTGCATTCAATAGAATGGGAGCTTTTTTCAAGCAGCC
>JAQTRH010000108.1 GCA_028711925.1 Candidatus Nanoarchaeia archaeon
TTTATAAACTAGAGATAATTTAACAAGTGATAAAAAAGAGAACATGGATAGAAAAATTAAGCTTTTTTTTAAGTTAAGCTTTGTATCTGGCATTATAATTCTTTTTATTTTGCTTTTTGCCCCCAATGCAATTGCAGGCTCTGATTTTAATGTCCCGATTTACATCCAGACTTCTGCCGGAGTTGAAAAAGCAAACTATGATGATTTAGTTGAAATTTTGTTCAATCATGATTTTTCCATTGAAAAAAGAGGAGAGGTTGTATCAGATGAAAGCTGCTCTTTAAACGCAGAAGGAGGAAATCTGGAAATTGATGGGAAGAGCTTTGATAAAAATTACTTAAGCTTTTATATTCCTTTAAAAAACAGCGCGCCTGGGGAAGGAAGCCTGACTGCGCAAAAAAACAGGGACAGGTTTAGCCTAAGTTTTGACATTGAAGAAATTTTAGAAACAAACTCCGAAAGGTTAATCTTCAGGGCAAGTGGAAAAGGAATATTAAACCAAAAAGAGCTAATCTTTGATGAGATTATTGTAAGTTTTGACAAGATTGATAATATAGCCGGCATTATCGGAACAGGAGATAAAGATTTTGAAGCATCAGGATTAAAAGCCAGCTCTGTTAAAGGGTGTTTATCTGCAGACCATGACTTTTATTTTCTTATAGATAACGGAGAGCTTGGAAAAGGAAGAAGCTCGGAAGAGGTTGTGAAAATTCTTAAGGACTATCCTGAATTTATGGATATTTACTGGAACCTGGAAAAAATACACAAGCCTTATTGGTGGATACATATCCCTAATGGAAATCCTGGAAGCATCTGGACAACAAAAAATGATTGCGGAGATTATGGGCAGGATGTTAATCAGTATTCTATTGGAGAATATGTCTATGTAAACGGAGAGAATTTCAAGCCCGGAGATTATGACTGGGCCATAACAGGAAAGCCAGGACAAGCTTCTTGTGATCCAGATACAGCAGTTGCTATTGGCTCTTTAACAGTTGATAATTCAGGAGCTTTTTGCTTTAATGCATATCAAATACAGCAGGATGACTGCAAAGAATACAAAGTAGAATTCAGCAATAAGAATGACAATTATATGGTTGTTCCTGAATTTAACACTTTTATTGGCATATTAACTCTTGCAGGTGCTGCAGGAATTTTCTTCTTTGTGAGAAAAAGGTAAAATCTAAATAAAAAATTATTCTAATCTTGGATTTTTTGATTCTTTTTCTTTTCTTGAAATAAATTCCGGGCCCGAAGCTATTACTGGAACATTTACATGACCATACATTCCATATGCAGCTGCTGCAAATCCTGCAAAAGCTATTCCAAAATTAATATCATCATATATCTCTGGATTGTTTGAATTTGTTTTCATCTTAATTCAAAGATTAAAATTAGTTTTCGCAATAAGCGCTGCCATATCCATCCTCTATGCATCTTTGGTCATTTGCACCACAATCATCTGTCATCTGGATGGTTGAACCTCCAGAGTTATACCATATTTCATCTCCAGAACAAAAATAAAATTCATCCATGCTTTGATAATCTTGATATTCTGGCAGGGGTTCTGGCTCTGGATTTGGGTTATACCAGGGAGAATATATGTCATGTTCAGGATCCATATTTTTAGAAATAGAATCTATATATTCATCATAAGAAGAATATCCATGATAGGGATTCCATAAATTATCCCACCAGCTTGAAACTGAATTTAATTCCCCTTTTCCTGCTGCCTGTTTTGCAGCAATTACATATAAAGCATTCAAGGAAAGCAAATCCACAACCAAGCTCAAGACAACAAGAACCACCAAAATACCCAGCAATTTTCTCTCGTCCCTCTTTTCTGCCATGATAATCTTAAGAAAAATAGATTTATAAATTTTTACATTTTTTATTTAACTTTTTTTGGTAATTCCTTAAAATATTTAAGTTTGTTAGAAAAAATTAAGCTAATCACAAAAAGATAATTTTTTATATAGTGCAACACTCATGTTTGGATGATAACATTAGGAAGTTTTGAAGAATTATCCCCCATACTATTATCAGTCCTGCTTATAGTTTACCTTATAACAATAGAGCTTGGAAACAAAAGGACAAGAAAAGCATTATTGCCATTTATTACTGTTTTGGGGATAATCTTCTTGATTATAGCAATAAAAAGCATTTATTCAACTTATCTTGGGATAAAATGAATATTAATAATATGAAAATAAAAATCAGAAATATAAAACTATTATCAGCAATAACAAAAAACGAGTCAAGCAAGAGCAATCATGCATTAAGTTATTGGAGATATGATAAGGCTTGATGATATCATCTGCAAAGCGAACCAGTCCATTAATATTATAAATAAAACGAAATAAGATAAAAATAAAATAGTTAAATGCTTTTTATTTATGATAATTAACATCAAGCAATGCATGATTGCCCAAGCGTAAAATAGTTTTAAATATTTCCAAAAAATAAAACAAACAAAACCAAAATGAGAAAAATATTTTTTATATTTTTGATTGCAGCATTTCTTTTTGCAGAGATAATCCTGACTTTCAATGAAACTCTTGGAGTTCTTTTGTATGCCCTGCTTGTCGGGCTGATATTGTTTGACTTGGAGGATTATGAGCATTTAACTGACAGCGACAAGCTGCTTGTTTTTCTGGCAATTGTTCCTATTGCAAGAATAGGCGAGTTTTTCATTGATTTTAATCTGTTCTGGAAAACTGCTGTGTTTTATTTTGCAATATCTTTTCTTATAATTTATTATA
>JAQTRH010000032.1 GCA_028711925.1 Candidatus Nanoarchaeia archaeon
GTTAAGCACAGCAATCGGCTCTCCGTCCTTATACCAGTTGTATATTGCAGTTGTATTGTCACCATCTGCATCAGACAAATCCTGAACATAGCATGTTATGTTTTCATATATTGAATTAGTTCCACTGCTCGAACTTATCAAAGGCGTTGTATGGGTTGGGACAGCATTGCTTAGTATGGTTAAATCAGATGAATTCAAGGCAGTTCCATCATCAGTAGCATCATTAGGAGTAACCTCGCAAGTCCATACATCATCAGCATCAGTTTCATCTGAAACAATAGTTCTGTTGTCAGTATGGCTTGCATTGCTGTCAATGTAATTCTGCCATATCTGATCTGCTGACAAGGAATAATTATAAATCTTGACTTCATCAATAGTGCCGTTAAAGGGTTTAGCCTCCCCATAGTCGGCATCTGTTGACATACAAAGATAATCATAACTTGTAGAAATACTGTCAAGATATTCAGTTTCAAAACTGTTATCAGAACTTCCATTAATATACCAAATACCATGGGTTCCATTTAAAACTAATGTTATCATATACCATTGGTTTGTTGATATGGCAGAGGTTGTCTGGAAAGAGGAAGAAATTGCATTGCCTGTACTATTTCTTGCATAAAAACTTATTGTATTTGATCCTCCACCAAAAATACTGTATCCCACCCAACTGCCGCAGCCTTTTGCAACAATGATTTCGTACTGATCAAGTTGGTTTCCATTAATCCAAACATTTATCGTTAGTTCATTCATGCCTTCTGTGGAAGGATCGTCTGGTATTCTTATATAATCGTCAACTCCATCAAACTCATAAGCTCCGCCAACTTTTCCATCAGAAGTCCATGTTGGTGTTTTTGATGGGTCTCCTGCCCCACCAGTTCCATCGTTGCCATAGCCAGAGTAATCTTTTATTGAATTGGAAACACTTGCGTTTGTTAAATCTGTGTCAAAGGGCATATTTAACACTGCAATCGGCTTTCCATCCTTATACCAGTTGTAGATTGCAGTTGTATCATCACCGTTATAATCAGAAAACCCTTGCGCGTAGCAAGTTATGTTTTCATTTGTTGAATTAGTTCCACTGCTGGAACTTATCACAGGTGCTGTTTGTTTTGGAAGGAAGTTTGAAGGTCCGCATCTCAACCTTGGGTAATCATCTCCATCATCTATATACCATGTTTCACCTTCATAATCTTCATACAAAACAATATCCCATGCCTGGTCCAACCCAACTGTGCTTGTATCGTTAAATGTTGTAATGCTCTTCATCATAGCAGTTGTTTTGCCTGTTGCGCTATCTGTTGCATTTCCCTTTGTAGTTGACTTCCCGCTGGTCTCATTATCCCAAAAATTGTTTTTGTCTGAATAGCCGGCTGAATAACCACCAGAAAAGCCGCCTGAATCTGAATGCGTGGATTGAACATACGAAGTTGAATAAGAGGTGTTTATTGATGCATTATTATTAGAACCCACAAAACCTCCATGCCTATAACCGCTTCCAGAATCATTGTAAACATTTCCCTGGGAATAACAATTAGTTATTATATAATGGTCATTACGACCCACAAAACCTCCAACATAACCAGATGTTCCGGTAACATTTGCAATTGCGTAAGACCTGGATATTGTTTTATATGCAGTACCTGTCCAAGTACGACCAACAAAACCACCTACTTGTTCTGTTCCGGTGACATTCCCAATAAAATAACAATCAGATATGAATCCGTTAGCCTGACCAACAAATCCGCCAGCATAATCATCACCTAAACCCTCAACATTTGAAAGCGAATAACAGTCAGATATATTGCCGTCAGAGGTTTGCCCGCCTACAAACCCCCCTACATAACTACCTAAGCCGGTAACATTTGCAATTGAATAACAATAAGAAGTATTGCCGTCAATAAAACCTGCAAACCCCCCTACATAATCAGATGTTCCAGTAACATTTGCAATAGCATAAGAGCCGTTAATAATTCCATCATTATCATACCCAACTAACCCCCCAACATAACGTGTTCCATTAACATTTGCAATTGCATAAGAGTTGTATACACTTCCCTGAGAATTATCACCTAATAGCCCACCAACCGAGCTATTGGAGCTAGTAACATTTGCAATTGCATAAGAATCAAATATTGATTTGTCCAATGACCCAACCAATCCTCCTAATCTTTGACCTGAGCCAGTAACACTTCCAATAAAATAACAATTAGAGATATCAGCATCTTCACCTGTTCCACTATGATAACGACTCCAACCAACAAGACCCCCAACATAATTGCCTGAGCCGCCATTAACAGTGGAATTAGAATGGCAGTTAGCAATATTGCCTCTGCTGAAACCTACAAGCCCTCCTGTATTACCATCACTTGATCCCGTAACATTTGCAACTGCATAAGAGTCAGAGAGAATGGGCGCATTATAATGACTTCCTATAAGCCCTCCTACACCATAAGAATCTCCAGATACATTCCCAATAAAATAACAATTAGTTACATTGCCCCTATTAGTACCTATAAGCCCTCCAACAGTATAATTACCATCAACATTTGCAATTGCATAAGAATTATTGACAACACACAATCCATCATTTTCACCAAGAAGCCCTCCTACATAATCATTGCCAGTAACATTTCCAATAAAATAACAATTAGATATTTCATCACCTACCCAAATAAACCCTACCAATCCACCTACGTAATCATTACCAGTGATGTTGGCATCCTCAATTCCAACATCAGTTATAGTTGCTCCTGCTGCTGTTATTCCAAACAAGCCCTGTTCATCACTGGATGGTCTATTGATGTAAAGCCCTGTTATTTTATAACCTTGCCCATCAAGTGTGCCACTAAAACTCTGGGAATCATTTCCGACAGGAACAAAACCCTGCCCACCGTTCCATGTTATTGTGTCTGAGCAGTCTATATCCTCAACCAAAATATAATCTGCTGTTAAGTCATTACTCATGTTCTGGAGTTGTGTGCAATTTTCTATTAAAATAGATGAAGAAGGGTATTTTATTCCTGTGGCATAAAGACTAATTGTTCTTTCTAGGTTCTCTGTAAATTCAGCATTTGTGCAGGGAATATTATCAGAAGATTTATACCAAATTCCATCACTTCCATCCCAAGCATCATAATCTATGGTTCCCTCATTCCAATAAACACCAATATAGTCCCCCTCTTCCACATCAAGGTCAACTTCAAAAATCTGTTTAGACCCTGCAAGCACAACCCCTTCACCATTCCCATTGTTAACGGTTTCATAATCACGCGTAGAAAAATGATTTTCTGATACATTGTAGAATGTAGCTACCTGGCAACCAGTTATTTGTGTGCCAGCCCAAATTTCCACTGAAGTTATTTTTCCTGTTCCATTGGCAGGATTATTTATGTCTATAATAGTAACATCTGATGAATCAGACCATTCTCTGTCAATAGCTTCATTCCCCACATCAATTTCTGGATATGGGTCAACAATATAGTCAAACTCAAGATAAGCATCCTCATCATTGTTAAGATTTTTAACTTTCAAGTCAAATGTGTCATGACTGCCAGTCATACCAGTCAAGTAAACCTTGTAATATTTTTCCTCATCTACAACTGAAAATTCTGTTATCTTCTCTGTGCTGTTGTAATAATAAACCTCAATAGTTGTGTTTAAGCTCTGGTTGTTTCTTGCATAAACAGTTATATCCCTGCTTGAATCCAAATAACTTTCAAACACAATCCTTACATAATCATTATGATAAATCGGCTCTGACCAAATATTATCCAGAGCTTTAACATCATCATAGATATCAGAAATGAAATCATAGTTTTCATCTAAATGCTCCGCCTTGCTGATTTCAATTATTATTTCATAAGTCTGGTTGCTTAAGCTTGGAACAATCCATTTAATTTTGTCAATCAATCCATTATTATTGGTATCAATATAACTAGCATCATTAACTAGTTGTCTTGAGCCATCCACAAGCCAGTAAAGCTTGATTCTTTCTTCATTTGCTTCAAGAGGAATCTCTGTATAAGCCAAAACATTCTCATAATGAATCTCAGAGCTGACAACAACCTGTTTTTTATTCAAGCCAACCTCAATCTCAAAAGCAACAGGAGCTTCTGTTTCGTACTCAATAATATATTCCTTAGTTTCATTTACATCCAACATATCTTCAAACTCAATCTTCTTTTCCTTTGATTCATCAGTTTCAACACTCGCTGCTTTAAACTCTCCCCCAGTTTTTTCTTTTTCAACAATCTTGTTTTTCTCAATTTTTTTGTTTAGCTTAACATCCTTCACATTAATGTTAAACGCGTTTTCATGAACATCAAAACTAACATTAACTGATTTAACAGTGCTTTCATTATTCTCTGCAACAACCTTTCTGACCCACTTTACGGGTTTGTTAATCTCTGCGCTAAGCTGCTTAGGTGTTTCTGTAATATTCTTTTCATCAATTTCTTCATCAGCCGGCTCACCTTCAACAACATCAATCGCAAAAACATTCGATATAACCTTTTCCTCAGAATCATTTACTGTAACAAAAGTGTATTTCTTCCCTACAAATCCTTTCTCAGGAGTTATTTTTGCAATTCCATTCTCAACAAAAATATCAATATTATCAACATCATAAAAGCTGTAATAAAGGATATCATTATCTTCATCATAGAAATATTCATTTAAATCAATCTCGCTGTAATAATCCTTGTAAACAACAATATCTGAAATATTTTTAATCTGCACTGGAGCGTGATTTTCTCTTTCTCTTATTACAGAATAATCAACACTGTCCACAACCAAAACAGCATCATAAAGCTCAACCCTTAAAACATAATAGCTTTCATCTAAATTAATACTGCAAGTTTCAACGCATTCATTCTCAAACTTGTAAGCATCATCGTCAACAAACATAGCATTAAGGCTTTCCCATTCAGAAGAATAAACATAGGAATAAAGATTATCCTTCTCAAGGCTGTAATCAGCATAAACAACCTTACAGTTAATAACATTGTTTTCAGTTGCTCCATACCTTCCAATGTAAACATGGAAAGCATCATTCCATTTATTTGATAATGATTCAAGATTATTTAATGCGCAGCAATCATCATTTCCATAACAAACCCTTGCAGAGCTTTCATCATCAGCAGAATAAACCTCCCATAAAGTGCATAGCTTATTGTAATCAGCATTCCAGTTAAATTCTGCATCAACCTTAAAGTCAACTATTCCATCAATTGTTTCAATCCCATTATCATCATCATCAAATTCTGTTGCAGGGTTATAATTGAGGATTACACTAATCTCTACATCTTCAGGAGGAGATATAATATCTTCAATTATTTCATCATCATAAGTATCATCTAATTCATCTGTTTCATTAATTTGCAATGTTTCATTAACCTCAGGATTTTCATTCACTGTTTCACTTTCATTAATCTCTTCAGTTTCATTTAATTCAACAGAATAATTAAAATCATCATCAACTTCATCTAAACCAAAATCGCCAACAGCAAGACCTGTGATTGCAGGAACTCCCTCTTTAGAAGAGCTGCCTGAATCATAAACAAGATAGCTCTTATTCTCTGTCTCAAGATAGACCTTTGCATAGCCATCCCCGATAACAGAGCCGCTTAACCTCAAGGATGAAAGCTCTCCATACTCCTCAAGATATAAATTATAGCTTTCATTCTCATCAAACCTTTCATTTATCTGCTGCGTATAAGACTCAGTTCCAAAAGTCACAAAGCCAATAAAAGACGGCTTGAAAAACACAAGGATAATAGCAATAAAAATTAAAACAGCAAAGGGAACAATCAATTTTTTATTTATCAATCTATCTTTCTTAAACCTCTTCTCTCTTCCTTTATTCTTAACCGTTCTCATCTTTTCTTTCTGTTATAAATTGTCCATATAGTTCTCTGGTCGCGGTGCATCAGAAAACCAATCTCTGAATATCTTAAATGAAGCTCATCCTTCAAATAACAAACAATAAGCTCAAAAACAGAATAATTCTCTTTGCCGAAAATTAGAACAGGAATAGAATACTCGCATTTTTTTATCTTGAAATGACCTGAAAACTTTTTCTTGGAATTTGAATAAGTTGACCAGACTGTGCGGTCATTTCTGTGAAGAAGTTTTGCAATATCGCAATATTTAAGATTAATATCTTCCTTTAAGTATTTAACAACTGATTCCAGAATGCTTAGCTTTTCATTGAAAACACAAGTTGGAATAAGAATATCCTCATGCTTTTCTTTTTTCTCAATTATCCTGAAAATATCATTCTGATTCAATCCTTCTTTGTCATTAAGGTAAGAAAAAAGCGCAGTTAATGCATTTTCATAATCCTTTTTTGTTTTAAATTTTTTATTTAAGTTTTTAGAACTAGTCAAAGCAATGTTGTCACTGCCTGATTCGCTATCCCTTGCGCTTCCGCTTGCTCTTATTTTTCTACCTCTTTTATACTTATTATATGAGTATCCTATATATAAACTTTACTAAAAAATCAAAGATAATTGTCTATTTTTACTTATCATATAAGTTAAATATAAATCATTACTTATTAATTAAGTATAATAACAAAAATAATACTTATTAATTGAGTATATTTATTTTAAATACTTATATATAAAGTAATTAAACAATGCTTATACTTATCATATAAGAATTAATACTTATTATTTAAGTAAATTAAAAAAATAATGCTTATTAATTAAGTAATTTGATATACCATTTTAATCAAGCTATATTTAAAACTTGATAAATCAGAGTTCCTTTTCTTCAAGAATATTTTTTATCTTGTTCACAAACATTGCGGACTTTATTCTTAGCTTTTCAACATATTTTTTATCAAACAAAGTCTTTGTTGAATAAGTTGCATCCTCTCTTTTGTTTTTTGTTTCAATATAAAATAGGATATCTTCATAGTCTAAAAAGCTTGAAAACAATTCAATATCCTGTTTTGTAAGCCCTTTTTTGTAGAACTCTTTGATAATAATACAAAGTGTTGCCAGATGATTTTTTGAGGTGTAGCCTTTGGTTAGAATTAAGGCAAGCGCTGCATGATAGCATGAGTAGTAGCATCCTGTTAACGCCCAATCATAAAACCCTTCTTTTAGTGCAGCAACAATAAACCTCAAATTATGTTCTGCTTTTAGCAAGTGACCTTTCGCTTCTTCTTTGTCAATACCTTGCTTGAAAAGGAGCTTTTTTTCCATGAGCTCTTTTATTTTTTCATCGAGAATTTTTGGATTGTTAATCAATTTTTGAAGATCATATTCCTTCATTGAAAATCATCTCATAATATTGTATATGGTTAATTAAGGGATATCCTGAATTAATTGCTGATTGCACGACTTTATCGTCTTTCATCTTAAGGTCAGTTAAAAAGTCATTGTATCTTACCTGAAATGTACTAATCTTCACAGCAGTGAGCGCATTTGCTTCTTTCTCAGCCTGCCATTCGTTTATCTTTTTGTTTGTAACGAGCAGGATATCAATATCAGAGCCTTCCTTATATGTTCCCTTTGCTGTTGAGCCAAAAAGTATGGCAAACACTGGCTTTTCAGGAAGATAATCTAAATAGATTTTTATAGCTTTTCTTCTTATATTCGGAAGATTTTCGAATTTTTCAAGATCAAAAGCCTCAAAAAGAAAATAGGTTATTATTGTTCTTTTTATTGAGTACTTTTTCATATTTCCATCTTTTTCAGACTTTAATATCCTGTCTTTTTCAAGGCTATTTAAAAACCTATAAGCGCTTGGTTCAAATAGCTCTGCCTGCCTTGCAATTTCCCTTAGATGCAGTTTTGTATTTTTATTCTTGTAAAATAATTGCATTATCTTTCTATATCCCGGTCTTAATATTGTTAACATTTTTATAACGATTGTTAAAATAATTATAACATATATAAATTTTTTGATTTTAATACCTACAGCTTTTTTCTCTTACAGTTCATGAATTTAAAAAGAAAAACTTGATATATCCTTAATTAGGGAATTCAACCAAAAACTTAAAATAGAGGAATTATTTAGTCATTACTTAAAATGAAAACTCCTCATATAGATTTAGAAGAATTAAAAAAATTAAAACAAGAAAACTTTAAAGATAGACTGATATTTATCGATAAATACACAGAATGGCTGAAAAAAAACTCAAATCTTAAATGGAGTTCTCAGCAGAAAAAAACTATTGGATAATTCTTTGCTAAATCACATCAAAGTCCAGGCAATAGAAAAATTTATATATAAGTTAGTACACCCTTATTATTAACTAATAAATAATTGTGATTAATATGTCAAAAAAAATTCAAATTCAGAGATTAGAACATTCTCCTACTTTGAATACTGTTTTGATGGTAGAAAACATTCTCACTAATATGGATAAAAGTGTTATAACAATTGCAGAGCTTAAGAGGAAATTGCCCAAACAGGTAAATCACAATACATTAAAAATAATCCTTGAGTACCTAGAAGAAAGCAATAAAATAGCAGTGAGTCTTAAGGGGATTACATGGATTCATAATACTAACCCAAATTTAGAGAAAGCAATTAGCAAAGGTCTTGAACTTTGAGTGAAGATTCTCCGGAATTTTTTACAAAAGCCTTATAAAAACCTTTTTTGTTTTTTTATTAATGAACAAAAAAGTAAGAATCATATTCTCACCTGAAGCAGAGGAAGTTTACAACCATCTCAATGAAAAAGCTTCTTTTTCAAAAAATGAAAGAATAATTTTGAATGCAATCAATAAAAAAATAATCTTAATTAAAGTTAATATTCACTATGGAAAACCAATTGCAAAAAATCTTATTCCCCAAGAATATAAAATAAAATATGGAATAACAAACTTATTCAGAGTAGAACTTCCAAAATTCTGGCGTATGCTTTACACCCTCACAAATAGTAATTCTGAAATAGAGATAACTGCTTTTATGCACAGAAATGCTTTGCGAAAACCTCTTACTTTAGTATGAAGATGAGCATTTCTGGCATCCTAAAAATCCACTGTGGATTTTTATGATTTTAGATGTTATTAACCACCAAAAGTATAATAAAAAGTTTGGTTACAAAAAGAAATAGATTTTAGTCGTTCTCAACCCTTGGGGCCAAAACAAAGCTTAATGCAACCTTATCCACTTCCTTGTATTCCAGCCTTAAAGGATAGTCTTTGTTGAACTGGATTATTACATCATCTGAAAGCTTTGAGCCATTAACCATCTTTTTGAGGTATTCAATAGAATACCTTGCTTTCACCTTTTCTTTTGAGTCTGAAACGATATTTGTGTCCTCTCCCTGCTTCATATCAACGGTTGCCTTGTTCAAATCCCCTTCAGCCTCGATTGTAAACTTGCTCTGCTCTGCTATGAAGCTTACAGATTCTGCGACAATATCAGCATCCTCTATTGCGCTTGTTAAAATATCTGATTTTGTTTTTATTGTTACAGGAAAGGTTAGCTGGGGAATCTTCTGCTCTTTTTCCTCAACCTCTATTATTGGCAAAGAAAACATCCTTGTTGTTTTTGACTTCAGCTGTATCTTCAGCTTGTCCTCCTCAACATCAAGAGTAAGAATATCATTTGGGCTGGCCCTTCTTAAAACCTGCTTCATCCTGCTCAGGTCAATAGCTATCTTAACCTCTTCCTTTACATCATACTCCACAAAGCAGCTTGACAACAATTTAAATATAACCATAGCCACATTTGCAGGGTCCATGGCAATCATCTCTACTCCATTAGGCCCAATCTTAAACCTGGCTTCATTGACAAGCTCTGATATGACTGATATGCTGTCCTTTAAATATTTTGGTTCTGCAAGCGTAAGTTTCATTTTATCCCCCCTAATCATTTAATAAATTATAATAGCTATATAAACTTTTTTATCTGAACCTCAAATCTATCTTATTTTATGGTTTAAAAATATAAAAACAAAAGTTTTATATATTTCTTGTTATATCTATTGATATAACATGATAACTAATGAAATTTTGCCGAAAAAAGAGAATATTTTGCGGTATCCCCGGTTAGATACAGTTCTTATGGTAGAAGAATTTATAAAAAGAAATGACGGCGAATTCAGAAAGAGAAAAATGTGGGAATCACTGCCTAAAAAAATGATGTATCAAACATTTGATTTGATAATTAGATATTTATTATATTCCAGAAAGATATCAATAGATTCAGAAGGCAAAATAGGATGGGTTTACTATCCTGAATTAACAAGAAAATACCATAAAAGAAATGATTTAGGCAGAAAATGAAATTGCCATCTAAGATTCGATTTGCCGATGAAAACATAAAAAAGGCATTTTACAAATTAGAAAAAGGAGATAATTCAGAAAAAGAGCTATTTAAATCTATAAACAAAGCTCTAGATTATATTGAGGAAAATGCTTTTTGCGGCATACAAATCCCTAAAAAACTGATTCCAAAAAAATATTTCTCTAAATATGATGTCAAAAATATTTGGAAGTATGATTTGCTAAAAGGATGGAGATTAATATATTCTGTTTTTAATGATGATATCTTAGTAATCAGCTTAAAATTAGAATGGTTTGGCCATAAAGAATATGAAAGGAATTTTAAATATTAATTTTAATTATATATCTTCATTTTTTGCCCGTTCTT
>JAQTRH010000033.1 GCA_028711925.1 Candidatus Nanoarchaeia archaeon
AAGTCAAGAAAAAAATTTCACTTTCTTGTTTGCAAATGGATTCGATGAAAAATAACTTAAATAAAACAAGCAAAAGATTATTTTTTGCTTTATTGATTATTTTATTAGTTACAATTATATCTAAAAATATATTCTCTCAAGTAAGTGCCGAATTCGAGTCAGGACTTGAAGAGATGGGGGCAATATATGATCATGAAACATCAACTATGGAAGTCTCGAATGTTGAGGATGAGATTTTTGGCAAGGATTATCTTTTTGAAAACAATGTTGAAAACATAAAATCAAAAGACGGTTCTGTAATAAGGGTTGGTGAGGGAATAGAAAGCATTGAGGTTAAAGATGGGATAGCAAAAATTGTTTTTTCAGACACAGGAAAATCAAACACCTTGAGCTTTGAAAAAGACGGAAAGGAATATGAGATTTCAGCAGAAAAAGGGGTTGTTGAACTCACTGAAAACGGAATCATACTTCAAGAAGGCATGTCTTTTAAAACAGATGATGGAAAATCATTATTAATACTAAAAGATGAAACAAAAATAAAAATTGAGGGAGAAAAAATAAGGGTTTCAGGTGATGTTTCTATTAACTATGATGATAAAATAAAATATGAATTGATTTTATCAGGGGCAGAATCACAAATACAATTAATTCAAAATGATAAGGAAAAACTAATTTTTAGGCATTCTGATGACCCTGGGGAAATATTTGTTAATATCGGCTTTTACCATAATAGCGAAGAATGTGAGGGAAAGAACTGTATATCCTACAAGGAAGAGAGGGATGAAAATACCGAAACACAAGAAATAAAGTATTACACAAAACTTAAAATGGATGGCTCTGCAATAATAGCAAAAGAATATGATAACAAACTGGCTTATACGATGTACTTTGGAGATGAAAAATTCCTTATAAGCAAAGATGGTTTAAGCGAGATAGATAAATTAGAATTCAGCAAAAAGATGATTGTTAACTACAATGATGGCTATGCGACTATAAATGTTTTAGAATCAGGAAAAGAAAACAACATTATAGAGGTTATTTCAAAGGACAATAACAATATTTACTTTAAAGGAAATCTCATAATCTCAGATGACCTTGTTTTGGATATAGTAGAAAGATTGAAGACATACTTCGGTGAAGAGAATATAAAAGAAATTATAAAAGAAGCCCAAGATAAGCAAATATTCATTGAACAGGAAAATACAAATCTCTACTCTTTTGTTGATGAAAACCTAATTCTTAGCCATGATGAGGTTGATACTATAATTATGCTTGCCCTCATAAAACAAGAAGTAACAAATGATATTGAAAACAACCAGCCCACCCAATCAACAGCTATAGCTTTTCATCAGGTTTTTATTGAAAATCCGGAAAAGTATAAGGGATATACAGATAAAAATGGAAACCTAATGATCAGCATAAATGATAATCTTTTCTGGGATGAAAAGGGAAACAGAATAAGCAAAGAGAATATTGATTTAAATGATTATAATTTAGTTAGTGAAGACGGAAAAATGATAGATGAAAAAAGTGATAATGAGCTTTTAGTTGAAAAATCTAAGCTTTCCAACATGCTAAAAAATAATCCTTCTCTTGACTTAAATGTTGGCGCAGACTACCTTTCCTATTGCTTATGGTCTCAGGAAAGGATTAAAGAAAGGTATGATTATGACGGAAACAAATGGGATATTGCATTTTTAAGATACAATCTTGGCTATACTGCAGCAGATGATGTGCTTATTTCATTTGCATCAAAGGGGGGAGGGGGTTATGAAGACCTTCAAAATTTTTTAAAAATGGATAATGATGTATCTGAGATATTAAAGAAGCATTATGAAATAGGTTACATACCAGAAAAAATAGAAATAATAACCAATTATATGGCAAATATGAGGGAATATTTAGGTTATGTCTAAAAAACTGAAAAATAATATTGTTTTGTTTCTATTTTATTATTTTTAAAAATAAATTAAATAATTTTTTCAAAGATAAATCAAAAGGTTTATAAATAATATTATTAAAGGTGATAGTATGAAAAAAAGAGGACAGGTAAGCATCTTTATAATAATTGGGGTGGTTCTTATCCTTGCCATATCTCTGTTTTTTTTAATAAGGAGAAACAGTTCAGGATTTGGTTTTGTGGGTTCTCCTGACACGAGGCCAATAGAGCATTACATAGACCTTTGCATAAAATCATCCGCTTCTGATGCACTTTATCTTGCAGGTGTTCAAGGCGGTTATACAAAAACACCAAATATTTACTTTGAGTCAGGCTATGCAAGGACAGCTTATTGGTATAATAAAGGTGAAGATATTTCTCCATCCGTTGGAAAAATAGAACAAGAACTTTCGTTATATGTTGATGATACCCTTCCTGAATGCATGGAAAGCCTTAAAGTTTTCAGTGATATGGGATATGAGTTTGAATTTGGGGAACTTAAAACAGAAGCAGAAATAACTGAAAATAATGTTGATTTTAATATAAACTATCCAATAAAGATAATAAAAGGAGATTCAATTTCAGAGATAAGCGATTTTCACCAAAGCTTTGATGTAAGGCTTGGGCATATAATCATCATAGCAAAAGAAATAGTTGAAAAAGAGATTGAAGACCCTGACTGGATAGATATGACCTACTTGACAGAGCAGGATATTGATTTCAATATATATCCTTACAATGAAAACATAATCATTTATTCCCTTGCTGACAGCAGTTCAAAGATAGACAATAACCTTGATTTTGTTTTTATTTTTGCGAACCATTTCAATGAAAGCGAAGCTTTAGATGAAAATGAATAAGAAAAATTTTAAAAAACTGTCATTAATCTTCACCTTTTCTGTAATTTTATATTTCTTTTCAATAAATTATGTTTATGCAGCGATATCTACAGATAATCAGATTGATGATGATTTTCAATTAAATCTTAAAGATATCGGGGCAACATATGATCATGAAACATCAACTATGGAAGTCTCGAATGTTGAGGATGAGAGCTTCACTGAGGATTATCTTTCTGAAAACAATGTTGAAAACATAAAATCAAAAGACGGTTCTGTTATAAAGATTGGTGATGGGATAGAAAGCGTTGAAATCAAAGATGGGATAGCAAAAATTGTTTTTTCAGACACAGGAAAATCAAACACCTTGAGCTTTGAAAAAGATGGAAAGCAATATGAGATTTCAGCAGAAAAAGGGGTTGTTGAGCTTACTGAAAACGGAATCATACTTCAAGAAGGCATGTCTTTTAAAACAGATGATGGAAAATCATTTACATCTATGAAAGAAGGAACAAAGATACTATTGTTAGGAAAAACAATTGAGATAAAAGGAAAAGCATCTTTTGATTACAGTCAAAATTTTTTGACTGAAATAAAGCTCGTTGGGAAGGATAGTTCTCTTATCATACTGAAATCAGAAAAGGAAAAAACAGAATTTACAAACATTGATGGAGAGGATTTCATAATAAAAACTGGAGAATTTCATAAAAGTGAAGGATGCATTGGAAACTGTATTTCATATCAGGAGATGGGTGTTGGTACAAATAACATTGATTATTGGAACAAAATAAAGATTGATGGAAACGCATTGATAACAGAATATTATAATGAAAAAATAGCGTATGCTATTCAATTTAAAGATGGAAATGCTGTACTTCATAGAGACCTATCAAAACTTGAAAGTTCATTATTTAGCGAAAAAACAATTATTAACTATAATGGGGGTGAGAAGGTAACCTTTGTTATTGAAACTTCAGAAGAAAGAGCAGAGCAAGTGGGTAAGGCTAGGATACATAGTTACAAAGGCGATGATATTGAGTCTAATCCAAACGTTCAAATATTTGATAATGCAGAGGCATTAGGAGGCATACAAACGCCAAATAAAGGAACCCCTAGCACTCCCGAAAATAATCCACACATGCTAAATCTTGAAGAAAAAGCAAAAAATGTTTATGTTGATGATAAAAACCTTTATGAAATACTTGATGGAATATTAGAAGATAGGGGGGAAGAACCACTAAGTGAAGACCTTGTTCTTTCATGGATATGGCAGGAATCTGCAATGAACGAAAATGCAGAATTGGGTGGCTGTGTTGGATTCACACAGGTATCTGCAATATCCTTTAGGGATGTTATTAACAGAAATCCAGAAAAGTACAAAAAATACCAATCCTATACAGATGAACAGCTAACTGAGGCAATAGAAGATGACCCTCTTCTTAACCTAGAAGTAGGATTTGACTACATGCATTTGTTAAACACAGTATATGGATTTTCACAAGAAAAATTAGAATCTAATTACAAATATACTGGAACTGAAGAAGATATAATTCTGGTAGCCTACAATGCAGGTCCTACTGTAACAAAAGATATTATGGCTTCATTCAAAGAGAAAGGCGGAGGGAGTTGGGATAAATTAGAGGAATTTCTGAACACAGAAGAGGCATTCAACATTTTTAAGAAATATAAAAGTGCGTATGGTCTCAAATATGAAACATCAGAAACTGTAATCAGAACTGAACTTAAGAAGAAGATTTCAATTGTTATTAACTATGTAAACAGGATAAAGTCAACTGCCGAATACCAAAAAAATTATGAAAACCAATAGAAAAGGTGCAGAGTAAATGAAAAACAAGTTTCTTGTAAGAATTATTTTAATTATAATTTTTATCATAATCTTCTCCAGCCATTCTAACGCCCAGAAAGAATCAGCTGAGCCAGAAACAATAAAACCAGCAGATATTCACCTTTCTACAAACGAAGATGGAGAAGTGCTGGAAATAACTGGAATATCCTATAATCAGGAAGGAGACTACAACTTTAATGTTCAGAACAGCAAAGGAAGCACAACATTAACCCAGGATTACCTTAAAGGAATTGGAGTTAAAACTTTCACTGCAAAAAATATAGGAACTATCAACATAGAAAATTCCATTGAAAGTATTAAATCAATATATGTAAATGATGGTAATGCTAAGATAAATTTTATGGATGGAACATCCTCTGCTACCTTTGAGATTAACGGCAAGGGCTATACCTTCCATTCAGACGGAGGCTACGTTGAGTGGAAAGACGGAGCTATATTCCTAAGCAAAGACACGCAGATGTTTACAGTTGACAATGAATTTAATGAGATTTATGTTAGTTCAAATTCAGAAAATCTTAAAATATCTGTAGAAAATGGAAAAACCTTTGTAATCATGGATGGCAATACAGATGTTTTTCTAAGTGATAATGTTCTTTTAAAGGATGAAAAAGGCAATATCATAAAATCAATTTATGATAACACCCACATAAAAGTAGAACAAGGTATTCCAATAGTGATAAAAGGAAAAATATCAGTGGATTATAAAACAAGCCCTTTCAAAATAAATCTTTACGGAACTTATACAAGTCTTGAGCTAAATACTGAAGAAGGAGAGAAATTTGAGTTTACTAACACAGACAGTAAAAATAATTTGCTCGTGACCATATCAAGCATAGACAACTATATGTTTCATGATGGCTGCACAACAAACTGTATATCCTATAGAGATATGGGGAAGGGTCACAGCGGGGAATTATGGGAGAAAATAAAGGTTGATGGAAATACAAAAATTGTAAAATATAAAGATGATGAAATTGGCTATTCCTTGACTTTCAGCGATGGAAAGGCAACTATTGGAAGAAAATATCTTGCAAGCATGAGAGACATTCCATTCAATAAAAAAACAGTTATAAACTACAACAACGGCGATATTGAGCTTACATCCTTTACATCGCAGGAAGATATAATAGCAAAAAGAGTAGAGCTTAACGAGGACCTTGGAAAAACGCTAAATGAGATAAGGCAAGCGTCAAGAGAGCTAAAGGAAAAAGAAGAAGAATTTGAAAGATTAAAAAAAGAAGAAGGTTATGATGAAAAGCTTCCTGAGCAAATGCCAGAAGACTTAAAGCAGGTGAAAACGGACTTTGAAAATGCCCAATTAACACTTGATTCTTTAATAAACAAAAAAAATTCATTGATATCCCAAATAGCAGATGTAACAGATACCTCTCTTTTGATTAGAAGAGAGGAAACAGAAAAAAACATCAATGTGCTTAACCTAAACGTAAAAGAAACTTATGACTATTATTTAGAGAAAATTTGGCTTTCAACAACATATTGGATAGGAGAAAATAAAGAAATCTATGATGTAGATATAGCAAGAACATTTCCTAATTTTCCATATATAGATGAAGAAATCATTTATGAGTCAAGGGAGAAAAGATTTGATCTTTACAACTAAAACCCAGGCATAAATGAGGATTATTCTGTTTATGAGCTTGCAGAAAAATATTCTTTAAAAGATGATGACATACCTATATTAATAGCTTTATGGAAAAAGGAATCAAACTTTCAGCCAGACGTAATAAACAGTTTGGGTTATATAGGCCTTGGCCAGATACAGGCTTCATCAGGGGCATTTTCAGACGTTGTATCTCATTACAGCAATAGTTTTCCAGAAGAATACCTTGACTATGCAAAGCCCGTTAGTACGCTTACCCAGGCAGAAAAAAGCTATATAAATGAAGAGCTTAAGAAAAGAGATATTAATGCAAAAGTATCTGGATATTACTTTAATATGATGGAAGAAAAATACAAGCTTGAAAAGCTTGAATATCAGCTTATGGGATATAATGCTGGCCCTACAGCAACCAATGAAATAATAAATGAATTTAACAGAAGAGGGGGAGGAGGATGGAAGGAATTCAAGCAGTTTTTGTTCAGCGATTATTCTAAGATTAAATTAGGTTATGGTTATGGACTTAGCGCAGGAGAGGCAAAGGCATATGAAGTTGTGGGTTATGTTGAAGGTATATCCAACTACCTCGGATATGAATTAACCTAAAACCCCAAGGTATAAATAAGATAATCTTATTCTAAGGACATGATTAAAAAGGAGTATATATGGCTTGGAGTTATATTTGCTTTTGTTTTGGGATTAAGGCTTTATTTTGCCTTCCAGACCCCTTATTTCAGCGAGGATGCTTATTTTAACATAAGACAGGTAGAACACATTACAAAAACAGGATTACCCCTTTTTAAGGATGAATTAAGCTACGGGGGGAGAAATTTTCTTTTTCAGCCGTTATTCCAATACATTTTAGCCTTTTTTAATCTTTTCATGCCGTTAACTCTTGTATGCAAGCTTATACCCAATATATTTGCCTCTTCACTTGTTTTTATAACCTATATGATTGTTTTAAGGCTAACAAAAAATAAAACAGCCGCTTTATTTTCTTCTTTTATTTCAGGATTCATACCAATCTATTTTGGAAGCACAATAAACAGCGTTTCCGCTTATTCTTTTGTTATTCCCTTGATATTTTTTATTATATACTTCTTTTTCATGATTAAAAAAGATGAGAAATACATAAACTACCTTATTCTTTCAATCTTTTTACTGGCTTTAACCAATTCGTCTGTTGTTATCTTTATCTTGGCATTTATCATATACCTTTTGCTTGTTAAGTTTGAGCATTTGCCTATCAGAAAGCAAGAGGTTGAGATTATAATATTCTCAAGTATGCTTATACTATGGCTTAATTTTATAATTTATAAGAACGCTTTTCTTTTGCATGGCTATCACTTGGTATGGCAGAACATTCCTTCAGAAATTTTAGGAAAGTATTTTTATCAGTTTAGCATAATAGATGCTGTATACTATATTGGAGTAATTCCTATTTTACTTGGATTTATTGTTATTTACAGATATACTTTCAAGAAAAAAAGCAGGTATGTATACTTCCTTATGGGTTTTGCACTATCTTCCCTGTTTTTGCTTTGGTTTAAGCTGATACAGATTGATACTGGACTTATGTTCTTAGGAGTTATACTTGTTCTGCTTTTCGGGAAGTATTATCCTGAATTAACCTCTTTTATAGAAAAAACAAGAATTTCAAGATTCAAAAAAGCAATTATAGCGTTTATTTTTGTTATTTTTTTGATTAACTCAGTTTTGCCTTCAATTACCTATGCATCTAAAGTCACACAAAATCTGCTTTCAAAAACAGAGATGAACGCTTTCCTCTGGCTTAAGGAAAACACAGAAAAAGATGTTGTTATTCTTGGAAGCTTGGATGAAGGGTATATAATAAATGCAGTTGCTGAAAGAAAGAATTTTTTTGATAGAAATTTTATGCTGATAGAAAATACAGATCAGCGCCTTAATGAAGCAAAAAAAATATACACAACATCTTATGAAACAGAGGCAATCCCCCTATTGAATAAATATAACATAAAGTACATAATAATATCAAAGAAGGTCATGGATGATTATGGAATCACAGACTTGAACTATAAGTCAGATGAAAAATGCTTTGAAGTTGTCTATAATCAAGGAACAAAGATATACAAATCACTATGCAGGATGGACTGAAAATGAAGCTTAATGAAAAAAATACATTAATTTATATTATTATAGCTGCAATAATCCTAGCTTCATCTGTTCTTGTTCTGAGGCAATTATTCCATAATGGATTGATAGCCGGGCAGATGCCCTATTACAATATGAACTCTGCTAAAATGATTATTGGGGGAGAATTGGCAATAAAAGATAGCGGGTACTTGTTTAGCCCTTATCATATTTTTCTTGCTTTTGCAGGAAAATACATGAATATGGAACTTGCATCAAAAATGATTTCCTTAATCTTAGGGATACTCTCTGTTATTATTTTTTATTTTATTTTAAAGGAATCCAATGTAAAACTTGATGAAAGATTCTGCATGGTGATTGTTCTTGTTTTTTCGCCTGCATTTATCTACCTTTCATCTTTTCCAAACAAGCTTTCAATTCCTGTTTTTTTAACTCTTCTTGGAACATATCTCTTATCAAAAAAGAATATTCTCCTTTCCATAATTTGTTTTTTTTCATTTGCATTTGCAATTACCTTTGGAATCTTTAACTCTGTGCTTGTCATCTCAATAGTCATTGCATACATAACAGATGAGGCAATAAAGCTTAAGAAACTAAAATCAAAAAAGATTCCATCAAGCTTAAGCAAGGCAGCTGTTTTTCTTTTGCTGTTTTTTATAATCTCTTTAACGTGCTTTTCGCTGTATCTCAAACCAAAAACAAGTTTATTGCAAAAAGAAATTATTTTCACCCAGATAATATCAGACCTTGGCTCTTTGAATGGATTGGGAATTTTCAGTTTAATCCTTGGATTAGTCGGTTTTTCAATGTTATGGAAAAAAAGAAAAGAACTGTCATTATTATTCCTGCCACTTTTGATAACAATTTTGTTTATATTCTATGAAAACAACATTGTTGTGTATCTTTCATTTTTAATTTCTGTTTTTGCCGGGAAAGCGTTCTTTGAAATAATCAAAATGGAATGGGAAATCAAGTCAGTTAAAAACCTCACAATAATACTGATAGTTTGCGGAGTTTTATTTTCAACTATATCCTACATTAATAGGGTAAGCAGGGCAACTCCAAATGAGGAAATTACAGAAAGCCTTGACTGGCTTAAACACTATTCAATGCAGGACGAAATAGTATTCTCCCACTATTCAAGAGGATTTTGGATAAAGTATTTTACAGATAAACATGTAATAATCAACCAAAATTTTGAATATCTGCCAGATGCAGAAAAGCGCTTTAATGATTCAAATGAAATATTTTACTCAAGAAACCTTGAAACAACAAAAGAACTTTTAAGGGAATACAGCATAAACTACATCTGGATTGACAATGAAATGAAGGAAGGCCTTGTCTGGCAAGAAAAAGATGAAGGGCTGCTTTTCTTGTTTAGAAATAGCGAAACATTTAAGAATATATATAATAACCAAGGAGTGGAAATATGGGAAGTAAAAGGTGTTAATTAAAATGGATCTGCCAAATATAATACTGTCTGCAGTTTATTTAATTACTTTATTTTATACTGTTTTTTGGCTTATAACTTTTATTGACACCAAGGAAGATAAAAAACATAAAATCAAGCATAATCCTTTTGTTTCAGTTATCGTTCCAGCTTACAATGAGGAAGAATCCATAAAAGAAACTCTTGATTCACTAATTAGATTGGATTACCCAAAGGAAAAGATAGAGATAATAGTTGTTAATGACGGCTCAAAAGACTCAACAATACAAGTTACAGAAAAATTTATCTCAGACAACCCAGGTTATGATATAAAGTTGGTAAATCAGGAAAACCAGGGCAAATGGATGGCAATGAACAACGCCTTAAAGGTTGCAAAAGGAGAGTTTTTTGCATGCCTTGATGCAGACTCTGTGGTTAACAAGCATGCATTAAAGAGAATGGTGCCTTATTTTGAAGATGAGAATGTTGCAATAGTCCTTCCATTAATAAAGGTAAAAAAACCAAAAAGCATACTTCAGAGAT
>JAQTRH010000034.1 GCA_028711925.1 Candidatus Nanoarchaeia archaeon
ATATCGCTGTTATCGGTGCTATTGGAGATGTGCAGGCAAAAAACGGCTTTTCAAAGCTTAACCAGAATATAGTTGATGATGCTGTTAAGCAAAAAAACATGAAGGTGATAAAAGGCCTTAAGGTGTTTGGAGCGCAGACCAAGCCTTTGTACAAATTGTTACAGTACTGCAATGATCCATGTATTCCGGGAGTCACTGGATCTGAAAGCAACGCAATACAATTCCTTCAGCAGCTTGGAATCAATCCAAAATACGGGAATGACTGGAAAAAGCTTGTCCAACTGACAGATGAAGAAAGAAAAAAGCTCGCTTCAGGGATAATAATGAAAAGGCTAAATGAAAAAAACCCTGAAGACATATTCTGCGATGTTTATATACTCTGCAATGAGGAAAAAGAGTGCGCTTTAAGGGATGCCAAGGAGTTTTCAACACTGCTTAATGCATGCGGAAGATTGGGAAAGGCGTCTTTGGGAATAGGGGCCTGCCTTAATGATGAAAAAATAAAGAAAAAGGCAATAACCACAATGCAGAAATATAAGAGAGAAATTGTAAAGACAATGAAATGGTATGAGCAGAACCAGGATTCAGAGGACATAATAAAAGAAGAGGGAGTAATTATAATAAACGCAAAAGATAACATAAGGCCGACCATGATTGGAACACTGGCATCTATAATCTCTTCATCAAATGAATTTCAAACAACAACTTTCGTTTTATCAATGGCAAGGTTGCTGAACGGAAAAACAAAGGTAAGCCTGAGAATTTCAGACAAAGAGGCAAATATCAATTTAATGAGTATAATCTCCCAGATTGTCAGCAAGTCAGATGGTGAGGCAGGGGGACATTTAGGGGCAGCAGGAGCAGTTATACCCACTGAAATTGAAGAAGAATTCATTGATATTGCCAGAAAAACCTTTGATGAAACAATAAAAAAAGTTATTCCTTAAACTCAACATCATCAATTATGCCGTCTGAATCAAGGTCAATTCCCTCAACAACCCTTGCTTTTATCTTATTATTGTGCATGTTTCCTTTTTCTATTTCCTTGAAATACTTAAGAAAGGCTATTATGGCTGCCCTTGTGCCCGAGTAACGCTTGCCTGCAACAAGAATTATCCTTTTGTTTTTGTTAAAAGGGCTTTTAAAGTTGACAATTAATCCAATCTCATCATTAGGATAACTCTTTTTTGATATTGTAGACATCACACTCCAATGGTTTTTTTCATCAAAAAAGATTGGGAGCTTGCTGTTTATTTCATCTGTTACCCTGTTTACCACCGGCCCGCCCATTAGTATAAGGTTGTTCTGCAAATCCTCTTTTCTTACCTCTGTATCCAGTCTTACATTAAGGCTTGGCACATAGTTTAGGAAGGTTCCAAGGAATAATGCAAAATCAATGCCATAATAGCCGTCCCTTGACCTTGCCTTTTCAGGCCCATGGGGGTCAGGAGAGCCGACTATGATCATTGCATCAAGCTGGCCGTTCTTTATAAAAGGGTCAAGAAACTCAGATGTGTTTTTTGGGATTATATCTTGGGCCTGCTCAAATTCCCTGAGTTTTATCACAAATGCGGGCTTTTCCACTGTGTAGTATTTTGCCACTGCACCCTGCATTATCTCTTTTTTCACAACCTTGATTATGCCTGCCTTTTCAAGGTTTTTTATATGGTAATAAACTTTCTGCTCGTGTACTTTTAGCTCTTTTGAAAGCTCTATTGGGTACATTGGCTTTTTCACTAAAAGCTTTAGAATCTTAAGAGCTAGGTCAGAACTAAGGTTTTTCGCATCCTTTGCTGTTATCTCTTTCACAGGAAGCGACTTTATCTGGGTTTTTTCTTTTTTTACAACAAACATCTTATTAAAAATATTTTTTTAATTCTATTAAAAAATAAGTTATAATAACTATTTAAATCTTGCTGAAATATAAAAATAAAAATTAAAGAAGGTTTTTTATTTTTTCAATGTTTTCGGCAACTTCATTGCCTTTTTTTGTTAAATTCAAAAGCTTTAGCCTGCCCTGCTTATCAAAATTTATCAGTCCTGCTTTCTGCATCTCTTGCAGTATCTTTACAACATGAGAATAAGTGCAATCAATGTTCTTCGCAAGGGAAGAAGCATATATCTCGTTCTTTGCATTTTTAAGCTCAACAAGCATCATGGCCGGCTTTTCTCTAAAGAATACATTAAATATTTCCTTGTTCTGCATTACGGTACCCCCATCACCAATACTTAATGAGTATATCCATAACTATATTTAAACATTTATATTTTTTAATATATACTTAGCAGAACATCTTTCTTTAAGTTGAAATTTTTGATTTCATTCCTTTTCCCACAATACTTTTTTATCTCCGGAATAAACTCCCAGTCTTGTCATCTGCCTGAACTGGAAATCTGAGATTATCAAAAAATCAATCTTAAAATTATGCTTTTTTTCAATCTCTTTTGAAATCTCATCAATCTTGCCTGAGGAATCATCCATTCCTATTAATAAGATGTTAGCGCCTTTGCTTGTTTTCTTTCCATGCAAAATAACAGAATCTATGCTTTTAATATTTTTAACCTGATCAACAAAAATATCTAAAGGGTTTACTTCGCTTTTGATTACTCTGGAAAGATTTTTTGTTTTTTCATTTTCCTGAATCTGGTAAACCTTGAACTTTGATATTTTTATTTCTTTTATAATCTCTGCATCCTTAAGCCTTTTAAGTATGCGGTAAGTTGTTGCAGGGCTTACACTTGCTTCACGGCTTATCTCTCTTAGATATAACTGCCTGCTTTTATCGCTTAAGAAAATATCAAGAATCCTTATTATTTTTTTATCAAACAACTGCTTTAATATATCAATATCAGCCATTTAACTTAAGATATAAGGGTGATATATAAACCTTTTCATTTTTGAAACAATGTTTCATTTATGAATTTCAAACCTTTCAATAGCTTCTTTTTCTGCAAAATGAAGCTTTCCAGGAATTATTAAGCAGTGCATTGGCTTTCCAAAATCCTGTTTAATAAGATCTATGACCTTTCCATATTTTATATATGGCTCTTGAGACCCAAGCCTCGCGCAGCCTATACAAATAGTATTTTTTGTTAAAACCTTTTCTTTCCTCTTCTGCTCTATTTCAAGAAGGTATTTTAAGGCATCCTTAATAGCCATAAATCTTTTTTCTTCTGGCCTTAAGTCAAGAAGAACCAAGGTGTGCAGTCCAATTTTCTTGTTATCCTTAATAACATTATAAGGTGTTTCAGGACGCCATTTTTCTTCAGGAAATGGAATGCTTGTTGTCTTTCCAAATTTGTAAACTTGCAGTCCAGTGATTCCCACAGCAGAAAAAACAGAGGCATTATGAATAACAAAACTCTTTATTTTTTTTTGTTTTGCCCTCATCATAAGGTCAATATGTGTTGTTGCTGACATAGGGTCTCCAACAACGAGAAACGCAGTGTCATTATTCAGGGCATCTTTGAGTATTGTTGTCTCTGCTTTTTTTTCAACAATTTGTCTTGAAGCAGGAATTATCTTTTTTTTGTAAAATTTTTCAAGTGTATTAATGCTGCATGATAAAATGCTTGTATAATTTTCCAAATACACTTTTTTGCATTTCCTTAATGCTTCAATTCCTTTTAATGAGATATCTTTATCGTCGTAAAGTCCCAGTCCAATAAAGTATAAAGCCATGATAAAAAAGAACTTGATGCAGTATAAAAATCTTTTTAATTTCCAAATGAAACAAAGCACTATAACTACAATGTATATTTTTAATGTTGAAAATATTTAAATAGAAGTTAGGTTATTGATATAAGTACTTGTTGGCGCAAGTACTAACTATTCTTATTGTATCGTGAGTTAATATATTTTTTGGTCTGAAAAGTTTAATCTGTTTTTTGGCGCAACTAACTAAACTTTTTCTAAAAGGAGTAAAACAAAGCTATGATATAAATATTATGGTTTTAGAATATTTATATTGTAAACTATGTTTTTGAAACATACAAAAAGGGGGTTAAAACAAAATGGACTTCATCGTAGAAAACGCATTAAAAAACAACACAACAGAAAGAACTTTCCAGGGAATTGAGGTGAAACAGGCCAACATAAAAGTGTTTGGGTCAGGCGGCGCAGGAAACAATATGGTTTCTTGGCTTTACAGAAAAGGAATAAAAGGCGCTGAGATTATCGCTGCCAACACAGACCAACAACATCTTGATATTACTGAAGCAGACAGAAAGATATTGATTGGAAAGGATATAACAAGAGGCTTAGGATGCGGAGGATTTCCGCAAAAAGGTTCAGAAGCAGCAAAGGAGTCCATTCAGGATATTAAAGATTCATTAAAAGGAGTTGATATGACGTTTGTATGTGCAGGAATGGGTGGAGGAACTGGAACAGGATCTGCACCAGTTATTGCAAAGGTTGCCAGGGAATTAGGTTCTATAGTAATTGGTACAGTAACTATGCCCTTCAAAATTGAAAGGGCAAGAGTAGACAAAGCAGAATTCGGACTGCAGCAGCTTAGGGAGGTTACTGATACTGTTATAGTCATTGATAATAATCGCCTTGTCGAGATTGCAGGGAACCTTCCAGTCAAGCAGGCCTTTGCAGTTGCTAATGAATTAATTTCAACAATGATAAAAGGAATTGTAGAGACAATAGCTGTTCCTTCACTCGTTAACCTTGATTATGCAGACGTCAAGGCAATCATGACCAATGGAGATGTTGCAGCAATAGGAGTTGGCTCATCAAATACCAATAAAAGAGTGGAAGAAGCAGTGCATCAGGCATTAAGCAATCCTTTATTAGATATAAGTTATAAGGGAGCAACTGGCGCTTTAATACATGTATCGGGCGGTCCTGATATGACTCTTGATGAAGTAACAAGAGTTGGAGAGCTTGTAACAGAATCAATGGACCAGGATGCAAATGTTATCTGGGGAGCAAGAATCAGCGAAGATATGAAAGGAAAGCTTAGCGTGATGACAATAATGACTGGAGTTAAATCACCCTGGATACTTGGCAAGTATCATGAAGAGGAAACAGCGGTTAATATGCAAGAGGTAAATGATGAGCTCGGCATTGAAATCGTTCAATAATGGTCACCATTTGGTGTCTTTTTTCTTTTGCCTTCATTTTTAATCACCCCCAATCTTAAAATTGAAGGCAAAGATTTTTTTCTTCATTGCAGCAATGCAATGAAGTTTTATTTTTTTTAAATCAGGAAAGAATTTCTTTAAGCTCTTTTTCATAATCAAGCTTTAACTTATTTTTATTGAAAAACCTGCATAAATTTTTTACATCTCTCTCAAATAACTCCATGGAATTTGCCTGTCTTATCGTAGTTGAATGGGAAAGGTCAATAAACACAGGCTCTTCATCAAAGTTTAAGATATTGAACTCAGACAAATCTCCATGAACAAAACCTATCTTATAAAAATTCTTAATGTATTCTTTTATCTTTAAATAAAATTTCTTCTTGTTTTTTGGAATATGGTCTTTAAGCTTTAAGGCCGGCTGATTTTTTCCTATGAACTCCATAATTAAAATATTTTTCATGAACGCAAAAGGTGTTGGAACCCTTATTTTTGCTTCTCTTGCCCTGAAAAGATTTCTATATTCTCTTTGAACCCAGGCGAATATAACCTTTCTTCTCTGGTTTTTGAGGTTAAGGAATCTTGGATCATTTCTTATGTAGCTGTACATCCTGTTAAAGTCAGCTGTTTCAAGCCTGTAAATCTTTAATATGATTGGGCCATCTTTTCCTTTTGCAGAAAAAACATTTGATTCTTTTCCAATTGATACAGGGCTTAATGAATCTTCTTCAAAAAATCCCCTTGAAGAAAGCTCAAAAAGGTTTCTAATTGTGAAATTATCAAAGACATTTCCATAGGTTTTAAATTTCTCTTTTGCTGTCTTTGCCATAAAATAAATATAATCATCAGATTTAAATAACTTGTTAAACCATTAAATTTTTATAATCTTTATTAATAATCTTTATTATGATAACATGGGAAGATTTCAAAAAAGTTGATATGAGAGTTGGAACTGTTTTAAATGCAGAGGATTTCCCAGAGGCCAAAAAGCAGGCATATAAGCTTGAAATTGATTTTGGGCCGTTGGGAATCAAAAAAACAAGCGCCCAGATAACAAAACTTTACAAAAAAGAGGATTTAGTTAATAAGCAGGTTATTGCTGTTGTAAATTTTCCGCCGAAACAGATAGCAAATTTTGTTTCAGAGGTTCTTGTTCTTGGAGTTGTTGGAAAAGAAAATGAAGTTATTTTGCTGGAGTTAGACAAAAAAGCAGATAATGGCCTAAGAATAGCATAAAAGCAAAGATTTTTATATTGCAGAATCAATAATTTGGTTGTGCAGAAAAGACCTTTAACAAGCCATAACGTTCAGTTATGCGATGAATTCAAGGTTACTCCTGCATAAAACAGCCCGTCACGAGAGTACTCAACGGAGCTTACGATAAATTCAAGCTATGAGTTTGGGAGTTAGTGTTTCGGGCAACAAAAACTTTAATGTTCACAGAACAACGTAAAGAACAAGCTAACGGCTTTATTCACTATTATCAATTGTTTAAGGGGTTATATTTGAAAAAAAGAGTGAAAAAAGGTATTTGGGGTTAAATAATAGCCTATTTAGACTTGTTCTATACACATAAAGAAGGAGTAATCATGTTCACCAATTCATTTAGCTTCATTGACAAAAGCAAAGTTAGCTAGTGGTGCAAATCTTACTCTTTCTTCAACAAAAACAGCGGAGGAAATAAAATGGCAAAGATAAGTCAAGTATCATCTAAGTATATAATTCATACAATTATAGACATTGAAGGAATTGTTGACAAGCCTGATGTGATTGGAGCGGTTTTTGGCCAGACTGAGGGCTTGCTTGGAGCAGATTTAGAGTTAAGAGAGCTTCAGAGAAGCGGAAGAATAGGAAGAATCGAGGTAAATCTTGAAACAAAATCAGGAAAAACAACAGGCGCAATCTTAATACCCTCTTCATTGGATAAGGCAGAAACATCAATTGTCGGGGCTGCTTTAGAGGTAATACAAAAAATAGGGCCTTGCAATGCAAAAATAAAAGTCCAGAAGATAGAAGATGTCAGGGTATCAAAAAGAAAATTTGTTATTGACAGGGCAAAAGAACTGCTTAAGGCAATGATGGAAAACACCATGCCGGACAGCCAGGAGCTTGCCGATGAGGTTGCTTATTCTGTGAGAGTTATGGAAATACAGGAATACGGAATAGACAGGCTTCCTGCAGGTCCTGCAATAGATGACTCAGACGAACTGATAATTGTAGAGGGCCGAGCTGATGTTTTAAATCTTTTAAAGCACGGCTTTAAGAATGTGATAGCTGTTAACGGAACATCTGCTCCAAAATCAATAGTTGAGCTTTGCAAGAAAAAAACAGCAACCTTGTTTGTTGATGGAGACCGCGGGGGGGATTTGATAATAAAGGAAATAACTGGAATGGCAGAGATTGATTTTGTAACAAAAGCCCCTGATGGAAAAGAAGTTGAGGAAATAACCAAAAAAGAAATGCACAAGGCCTTAAGGGGAAGGATAGCTGTAGAGCAGGCAAAGATGGAGATAAAAGATGAAAACGGAAAAGCAGTAGAGCAAAGAAATGACAGCTACAACAAACAAAGGTTCAATAAGAGACCAGAACCTAAAAGACCTGAACAAATCAGGCCAGCGAGAATATCTCCTGAAGAGAAAAAAACATTCAAGGATATGCTTGAGGATTTAATAGGAACAAGAGGAGCGTATGTTCTTGACACAAAGCTGAACATCCTTGGAAAAGTTCCTATAACAGAGCTGCAAACAACTATTAAAAGCCTTAAGTCAGGAGTTCACGCAGTTGTATTTGACGGCACTATTGACCGAGAGCTTGTGAAAACAGCAGAAAGAACAACTATCAAGTATATTGTTGCGATGGATTCAAAGGTAAGGCCAAACGAAACAAGAATTACAGTTCTTACTGAAAGCGACCTTTAATTCTTTATTTTATTTTTAATTTATTTATAAAATATAAAAAATAAAAATTTAATTGCATGAACCTGCAGATGATGCACTTGTTCCTTCAAATCCAAATCCTGGTGAAGGTGCTGTTGACGATAACTGCTCGCTGCACTCTTCCGGCTTTTCAATGAAACCAGTGCATATTGCATCAAGCAAGCTTGCAGGGTCCCTGCTTGCGCTTGCGACAACGCCATTTATCACTAAAGTAGGTGAGCCACGTACTCCATATTTTTCATTGAGTTCCTTATCTATGTCAAAAGGAGGATAGTTTCCCATCCAAGTTGTCTTATCATTTAGCTTTTCAGTCATCTTAAATTCTTCATCTGTCTGAGCTATGCAATCATCAAGCTGTCCTTTTAGGCCAACTTCCTCAACACATTCCTCTGTTTTCCCTTCCTTTAGGAAGCATTCAAGATAATCAAGGTATTTGTCATTGTATTCTTTTTGTATGCAGTACTGCAATGTTTGCTCATTTACTTCTACTTCACCGTGCATTGCATAGTAAACAAATCTCATGTTAAAATCAATTTTATCTCCTAATAATCTTAATACAGGCAGTATTCCTTTTTCAATTTGTGTTCCATAAGGGCAGTGAGACATTACAAAAACATCAACAACGGGCTTTTCCATTTTTGGCATACATTGCCAATTATTATCACAGTCAGGATCTTCACAATCAATCAAGCCGTCTCCATCATTGTCTATGCCATCATTGCATACCATTTCCATGCATGCAGGATGCTCGCTACACGACTCGTCCTCACAATCAATCAATCCATTTCCTGTGTCATCAATTTCATTATCACATATCTCCCCATTTGGATCAAAATCTGCTCCTATCCTCAAGGACAAAAAATCTCCTTTTTGCTCAAGGTAGTTGCTTACCTGATTATAATTCTCTTGTTCTTTTACAGAATCTTTAAAGAATATTGCAGGCAAGTATGTTATGTTTGTATATTCATAAAGTTTCTCTCCTTCATCATTCATATAATCCACTTCCTTAAACTTAAGATTAGGGAATAAACTTTTTAATTGGCTTACTGTTCCTGATATCTGGGCGCATTCATCACATCTTAAATCATTAAGAACCCAAATATCAACAGAATCGTCAAGAACAACTTTTCCAGAAGAATTATTATTTCCTAAAATTGGTTTGAAAATAACAATTAATGTTATTACTAAAAGTATAGATAATCCTATCAATATATTCCTCTTTTTTATCTTAACAACAAAGTTTTTATCACTCATTTAAATACCCCCTATATCTAAATATCATATTTCAAAAACTAAACTTATTTATAAATCTTTCTATTTTGATATCACTAATTAGTAATAACTTCTTCTTTGAAATCGTATAATATTTCTATTTTTGCATTCTCCCTCAGTTCATTGAGATGTTCTGCAAGCATATCATTTTGTTTTTCATACTTGATATTCTCTTTTATAATCAAAGCAGAGTCTTCAAGCGATGTCAACATTTCGGGCTTCTTATCATGTAATTTTATTATGTGATATCCGAATTCTGATTCAACAATATCTGATATCTCTCCGATTTCAAGTGAGAAAGCAGCATCTTCAAACTCCTTTACCATCATCCCTCTCTGGAAATAACCAAGGTTTCCTCCCATCTGCGCGGATGTGCACTCTGATCTTTGCCTTGCAAGCTCAGCAAAATCATCACCTTTTTTCAACAGGTTTAATACTTGTTCTGCTTCTCCAGTTGTATTTACAAGTATATGGCTTACATTAACCTGCTCTGGAACAATAAACGAATTTTTGTTGGTTTCATAGTATTGGGCTACTTCTTCATCACTAACATCTATTCTTGTTAAAATTGTTTCATTAATAAGCTTACTCATCATTATCTGTTTTCTATAATATTCTTCAAAAAATTCTGTTGTAATACCCTGTTGCTGGAGGGTTTGCTGAAACTCTTCCTCTGAAATACCATAGTAATCTACTATATCTTTTATTGTGTCTGAAACCTCTTTATCTGTTACTGAAATCCCTTTATTCTTTGCTTCCTGCAATAACAATACTTCATTTATTGATTCATTCAGAAATGTTTC
>JAQTRH010000035.1 GCA_028711925.1 Candidatus Nanoarchaeia archaeon
TCTTTTACATTTTGAGGGGTTACAAAACTCTTTCCTTTTATCAGTGCATCTGCCTTTGAGGCAATAAACATACCTATCGAAGCCCTTGGTGAGGCCCCCCATTCAATATATTTTCCCAGCTTTATCTTGTATTTTTCAGGGTTTCTCGTTGCATCAACTATCTTAATTATATAATTCTCAATTTTTTTATCAAGATATATCTTCTTTACACTGTCTTGGAGCTTTTTAATTGTTTCAGGAGAAGTGACAGCCTTTAGATTATACTCTTCAAACTTTTTTGTTGTTATGTTTTGGTGCAATACTTCCATTTCCTCTTTTAATTCAGGGTAGTTTATCTTAAGCTTGAAGAGAAACCTGTCAACCTGAGCCTCTGGCAACGGATATACACCTAGCTGTTCTATTGGATTTTGTGTTGCAAGGACAAAGAAAGGCGTAGGCATATCAAATGTTTCTTTTCCTATTGTTGCCTGTTTTTCCTGCATGCACTCAAGCAGGGCAGACTGAACTTTAGGCGGAGCCCTGTTTATCTCGTCTGCAAGTATGAAGTTGTTGAATATAGGCCCTTTAAGGACATAAAATCCCCTCTCTCTGTCATATGCAGTTATTCCTATTATGTCAGTAGGCAATAAGTCAGGGGTAAACTGTATCCTGCTGAAGCCGCATCCCATAACCTTAGATAATGCCCTTACTATCAAAGTTTTTGCAAGACCTGGAACACCCTCAACAAGCACATTTCCGTTGGAAATAAGGGCCTTTATGAAGCTTTCAACAATCTTGTTCTGCCCTACAATAACATTAGAAACCTCTTTTTTTATACTTTCAATGATCTTTTGGTCTTTGGATATTGACTTTTCTATCTCTTTGTTGTTCATATTTGAATTGAGCGTCTCTCTGTATTTATATTTTTTTATCCTACTTGAAAATAGTAAAGGTTTACGCGATAAATTTATATAGCTTTATCTAATAAAAACAAAGATATGGGCATAATCCGTTCTAAAAACAAAAAAGAGAAAAGAGACAGAGTCGAAGTAGCGAAAGAAAAAACCCTTAAAAGAATAGAATCTTTTAAAAAGCATCTTTCTAAAAAAAGTTTAGAGGACAGTTCAATACAATTCTTTCACATAGTGAGGTTCTTTTTCGCTGATTTGTTCAAGATAAGGTATGAATTCACATTTGAAGAGCTGGACAGCGAACTGAAAAAAAGGAAAGCAGATGAAAATTTAAAAGAAAAAATAACTATCTTCCTAAAGAAGATATCTGCTGTGGAATACAGCGATGAAAAATTATCACAGAGAGAAATTCAGGATTTGTTTGAGGAATTCAAAGAAATATTCAAAAAATTGACAACCAAACAAGAGAAATCCAAAAACAAAGGAAATTTTTCATTTTTGAAAAATATTTTTTCAAGAAAAAAGAAAGACCAGCCAGATAAAAAGAAAAGTTCATTTTTAATAAAACTTAAATCAAGGGCAGATGATAAAAGAAAAAAGAAAATTCACAAAATGCTCCTCAAGGAACTGGAGTTGGTTAACAAAGATAAAATTGAGGAGGGAAAAAAGCTCTACGCAAAGATAAAAGAGGAGTACAACCTTCTTAATAATGAAGATAAAAAAGATTTTTGTTCTGCCCTCAATGAGCTTAACGGGCTATTTGAGGAATTCGACCATTTATATAAAAAAGACAAACACAAGGCAGAAGCAGCTAAAGATATAAATCCTTCAATGGAACCTAAGTTAAGGGAATCAAAAAGGCGAAAAAAGAAAATTCAGAACATGCTTATAAGAGCATTTGACCTTGTTAAGAAAAATAAAATAGAGGATGGAAAAAAGATTTATGTAACAATAAAAGAGGAGTATAATCTCCTTGATAATGATGATAAAAAAAGGGTTTATCCTAATATACTAACTCTTTACAATGAGCTTGTTTCAAAAAAAGATACAACTAATTAAGGCATTACTTCTTCTTTCTTTTTCTTGAGTTCCCTCTTAAAAAAATGTAGGAAATTAAAAGTATTACAAACAGCAGTCCTGCTGTTAATGCGATTATCCTTATTCTTTTACTTTCTTCTTCCATCTCTGAGGATGGCTCTTCAACAAAAGGCTCTTTTGCAGTTATGAGATACCTGCATGCGTCCACAACTGATTGCAGAATCAGCTGCCCCCTTTTGTATTCTCCTCTTGCGATAAGTTCCCTTGCCTGCGTCAACTGCTCATTTAGTTCAAGGCATTCAGGATTGCTCTCTAAGATATCTCTTGTGAAGGATATCTTTGTTTCAAACTCTTCAGGACTCCATTGCCCCAGCTCTATAGAGCTCACCATAAACTTTGCAGAATCATTAAATTCAGGCTCTCTTACATTTGCATAAACAACAATTTCATAAGAGCCAACAGTGTCATATGACTCTATAATAAGATTAGTGGTTACATAGCTGTTTTTGGTTATTTCCTTGAAATAGTCTTTTGTGAAACTTAATTTTATATTTTCATTGCTGGCGGTGGCGCTCAGCTGGACATCCTTTAAGGGATCTTCTCCTTTGTTATTAAGGTTTATTGGGGCAATAGCAGTGTCATTTTTATACATGGTTATTGTTTGAGGGGTTATTATATTAAATGAATAAGGCTTTTCAACTTCCTCTTCTATTGTCCTTATTATTGTCCTTGATGACCCTCCTGATGAGTATATCACTGTATTGCCTGTGTCAATCCCCTGGTATTCAATAAAAGTTATGTTTATATCATTGCTTCTTGTTGTGTTGTAGCTGTCATTCATTGTGAAGTATATTGTTTCTGAGCCAATCCAATCAGCTGCAGGAGTAAGGATGACCTTGTTTGTTTCCTCACCTATATCAACATCAATGTTGAAATTTCCAAATACATCATAAGTTATATTATCATCATTATCATTGTCATTAAAGAAATTATCAAGGTCAATCCAGTCTACATATATTGTGTTTTGGTTTCCTGTAAATTCGGAGATTATGTAGCTAATCTTAACATCATGAACTTCAGGAGTCACTAAAGTGTCTGATGTGGAGAGGTTTGCCCTATATTGGATATACCTATAATGAGGAATATCAATGATAGAATCATCTATATAAACAGAGCTCCATTCCTTGCTGCTCAATGCTGCCTGTGTTGCAGAGCTTCTCGTCTGCATTGTTACATTTGTTCCGGCCGGCCTTGTTTCAGTCCAGTTAATATAAGTTATGTTCATATTGCTGTCAGCAGAAAGGTCGATTATGGATGAAGTAAATGTTCCTGAGGAATAATAATCAGATAAGTTTTGCTTGCTTAATAAGATGCTCCCGCTCTGAGTTTCTGTGTCCACATTGTTTTTTGTTGATTCATTAAAATCTGATTCTGTTGTATGAACCACTAACCCGAATGTCGGAAGCCTGTTTGTGTTGTTTACACTTACATTCCATTCAATTCTCACAGTCTCTTCTTCTATATCTGAAACAACAACTGTTACATTCCTGAATCCTGCAGATGCAAAATCCGGTTCATAAACCCATGAATGGTTGAATGATTGAATAACTGAATCAACATACCATGTGTAATTGATAACATCCCCATGAATAATATCCTCATCATCTGCAGTAACATTAAATTGCAGTGATGAATTTTCTGCTGCGTTGGGTGTTAAGTTAAGAGGAATATATGAAACAATGTAAGGAGGGGTGTTTACATTTAATATAGAGATTGTAATAACAGAGCTCGTTATGCTGCTGTTGTCTGTCACTGAAATATTAATGCTATGGTTTCCAACATCATCGTTTGTTGGGGTGAAGGATATTACCCCTGTATTCGAGTCTATTTCAAACAAATCTGTGTTATTATTGCTAAAAGTTAAAGTGTCATTCTCTAAGTCAGTTGCATTTATATCATAATAAAATAAGATTCCCTCTGTTGCTGTCTGGTTTTCAAGAAGAGGGTCAAAATAAGGAGGGTTATTGACCTCTGTAATATTAAGCAAGAACACGGTTGAATTTATTCCTCCATCATTATCAGTTACATTTATTTCTATATAATACACGCCCACATGGTTTTTATTTGGTGTAAAGTTTATTAATCCGGTGTTTAGATTAATATTAAAAATTGTTGAATTATCAAAAAACTGTATTGGGTCTCCATCCGGGTCAGTTGAATTTATCTGCAGCTCAAAAACCTGATTTTCTGTTGCTGTCTGGTTTGTTATAGGGTCAATTAAAGGATTTCTGTTAGGTGTGATTGTGAACTCAACAATTTCATAGTCTGTGAGAGAGGGGTTTCCATCATCAGTTACAGATATATTGATGCTGTAAACTCCTTGAATAGATTCATTTGGAGTAAAGTTAATAAGGCCTGTTAATGGATCAATCTCAAATATTTCAGTATGGTTATTTGAAAAGTTTAAGTTGTTTCCGTCAGGGTCAGTTGCATTCACATTTAATACGAATGTTTTATTGATTTTTGCTATCCTTGGGCCAATATAATCAAGAACAGGCGGATTATTAACTTCTATTACCTCTAGCCAAAATACAGTTGAATTTGAAGCGCCCTTTGAATTGTAGGCAGTTACAAGGACAGAATGATTTCCTCTGTCAGAAATTCCTGGCGTGAAGCTGAAATTCGCTGAGGTTGAGTTGGTTGATAAAGGCAAAGCCATGGAGCTAAAGTTTGTTGAGAACTCAAGGGGGTAATTTCCAAGCGAGTCATATCCATCCACACTTACTGTAAAAAGCTGATTTTCTGTTGCTGTCTGGTTTCCAACAGGATAGACAATAGGGGGATAATTCTCTCTTATTGTTAGATTCATTGTTGTTGAAGTGTTGAAAATTCCATCACTAACTGTGATGTTAATTAATAGTTGTTTATCTGCCCAGTCTCTGGAATGAAAAATATCAATCCAGTTGAAGAGTTAATATCAAAAAGGCTAGTATTGTCATAATATACCAATTCATCGCCATCAACATCAGATGCATTAACCTGATAACTAAACTCAGCATAGCAGTACGCATCCTGATCAGATATTGGTTGTATTGCTGGGGCATCTGGGATATTTGTCACATTCAATATGAAATTATTGCTGTCTGTTGTTGTATAACCATCATTAAGAGTAATAAAAACCTCTTCTGTTCCAAACCAATCTGATGCAGGATAAAGGCTTGCATAATGTGGAAAGGATGAGCCTATATTTATTGTTACATTTGAGTTTCCTGTTGATGAAAAAATCATATTATCCCCGCATTCAGTATAATCAGGGTCATTAAAATATTCATCTAAGCTTATGTTATTAATTAGGTTAACATCCTCTTCCCATGTTATATTTGATATTGTTTTATTCCATAATGGGATTCTGTTAATATTGATTATGCTTAAATTCCATGTTATGCTGTCGCTCTCATTCTCTAAGTCAGTAACCCTGAGGGTTATATTTCTGTATCGCGGCTCGCAAAATCCAGTGGTAAGTGTCCAAGAGCCGCTGGTTTCATTGAAGTTGGATTCATTAATCATTCCATCAACAATCCATTCCACTGTTAAAACATCTCCATAAGGCAGGTCAGGGTCAGTTGCGTTGTATTGAAATGAGAATCCAATGCTGTTGTTTTCTGTGGTTTCAGGAGTTAGGATTACAGGAGTCCAGTTAACTATATGAGGAGGATCATTTACATTTTCAACATCAAAATAAAAATTTTTTGTAATAGGGTCATTTATTCCATCCTCGATGCTTATTCCAACTTTATGGGTTCCCACATCATCATTTGTTGGGGTAAATGAGATAAACCCTGTTCCATTCATATTAAACACGGGCCAGTAAGCCTCAGGAGACCCTGCATTGTCTGTAAAAACGATTGTGTCATTGTCTGGGTCAGTTGCATTTATCTGCACTTCAAAAAGCATATCTTGTGTTAAGTTAAAATTAGTAGTATGATTTTCATCAAAAGAGGGAGCATCGTTTGCAAATCCAGTCACCATTCCTGTAATTCTTTGGGGGGATACAATATTTGCAAGAAAGTCATTTCCTATGCTGAATCCATTAACCAAAGAGTCTGTTTCTCTGGCATTGGTAATTGAAACAGAGTATAGAACTGAAATTAAGATAAACATCAAAAATATTGATTTCACCAGTTTTTTGTTTATTAATCCTTTCATTATCTTCATTTTATCTTTACTTTCTCAAGCCTGCTTTCTCTCATTTTGTTGTAAAGGGATAATATCTTTTTGTATATACTTTTCTTTTCGCTTAATGAAAGATTATCATAACTTTCCTTTATCCTTAAGTAGGCAAGCCTTGCAGAATCCATATCATGATTCTTTAATGATTTGTTTGCCTTTATTAAATCCTTGTATATTTCAATAATATTCTTTGGCTCATCACTTCTTATAATTTTTTCTTTTTTTTGCTTTTCTGTTTTTTCATCGCTCTTTTCAGGAAGTTCGTTAAAGCTTGCCTTGATTATTATCCTTGCCTCCTTGATAAATCCTAAGATATCTTTTTTAGTTATCTCATGCCCCTTGTATCCTATTTCAGATATTTCTCTGAAAAGGGTTATTATCATTATCTTGAGAGGTGTTGAAATCTTATGCTTTGTTATTTCAATGCATAGTTCCTCATAGGTGAATTCATAACTTATGTTCATTCTGCAGCTTAAAAAATCCCTCATTATAACAACCAGCTCATCTAAAAGATTTTTTATTTTTTCCTTGCCAAACCTCCTTTCAAGTTTGTCTAATCTTGGCAAGGCTAATTCCTCGCAAGTTGATCCTGCTGATGCAATTTCTTTCTTTCTCTTAAATAATCCAAGGAAGGGTAAGAATTTTAATAAAATTTTTGCAATAAATGGATGGTAATATTTATGGTATTTCAATATCATAAACAACAATGCAGCAGATAAAATAGTTATTGCAGCAATGGTTGGCCAAATTGCCCTTTTAACAGGAAAGGGAATTGGAATTTCAATTTCCTTGCATGGAGGGCATGGCCCTCCGCAGTCAACTCCTTCCTCGCCCTGGTTTTTTATACCATCAGAGCATGTGGGGCATGGAGGGCATGGCCCTCCGCAGTCAACTCCTTCCTCGCCCTGGTTTTTTATACCATCAGAGCATGTGGGGCATGGAGGGCATGGCCCTCCGCAGTCAACTCCTTCCTCGCATAAAACAGAGCCATCAGGCATTACATGGCAATTTTTTATTAAGTCAGAGCATGTTGGGATATACTCACATGATTGGCTTAAATAAGGCTTATTAAAATCTGTTCCGCAATTAGCAAGGTCTTTGCATTCTCTTATTTGTATTCCGCTTGGCAGGCATTCTCCCCATTCACCACATTCCCATATCTCTTTGCATGTCACACTGCTTCCTCCCCCTCCTGCCTGGGATCCTCCTGGAGGGGTAACTGGAACATATACAACAAGAAGATAAACAACATTACTATCTGCCATCTCTCCATGAGGGTCATAGGCGTAAAACCTTACTGTTCTTTCCCCATAAAAGTTTACGCTCGGGGTATAAGTTATTATATTTGTTGTGTTGTCTATCAATATCCTTATATTTGGAACATTTGTGTTTGAATATATCAGCTCTTCTCCATCAGGGTCCATGAAATAATCATCAAGATCCCTTCCTGTTAAAATTGTGTTCTGGTTCCATGTTTCATTAGGCATGTTTGATATTAATAGGGGAGCTCTGTTTGTTATGGTTATATTTCCTGTTTTGGTTATATCTCCTAAATTATAATATGAATCTTTGCAGTAGACAGTATACTCAAACTCATTTACAGTGCTGAATGATGTGTTGTATTCATAAAGCAAAGAAGCATCATTAAAATTCATTTCATTTGATGAGCCATAGCTTCCTGTTGTGTTAAAGCTTATGTTGCAAAATACAGAGCTTCCATTTATAGGATTGCCGTTTATATTATCACTTAAATTTGCGTAGATATTTATCGGCTGGTTAACATATCTTATTGATGTGTCCTCATCATCCCACAGAATAAGATTAAGGCTTGAATTTTCTGCAGAAGAATAATTATAGTTGAAATTGTTAACCCTGAATATTAAAATATCATCTGAATAGATTAGTATATTACATTCAGATGAATTACATACCTCATCATTTTTCATTATCTTTGGCTGAACAAAGCTTATATTGTATAAGGTTATTATTGCCCCTCTGTTTAAGCAGGGCAGCGCGTTTAAAGATGCATCCAAACCTACATAATTATCACTTATTTCAATATGTGAGTCTAAATCTGAATTGTCAAAATTTATTATTTCTCCTGAGAAGTTTATGATTCCTGCTTCGGGAATACCTATTACTGCATTTTCCACCTCAATCCAGTCTCCTAAACTTAAAGGGTCATGAAACTCAGTGAAGTTTGTTGTGATGATGTTTTTGAAATTTTCCCAAGACGGCTCTTCATCTACGTTGTTTATTGAAAAATAAGAGTCTGAGCCGTCAGTTCCTGAAAGCCCCCCACATTCTGATTTATTGCTGTAGGCAATTGAAAATATCTTGCAGTTGCAATTTGAGTCGCTTGCAGAGGTTGTATCCCAGCTATGATTATAGTATATATCACTGTGGTCTGTGTCTATCCCAATAATATTATTAAAGCTGTTGTAGCCAAAAGATACATTAATGTCTTCATCAAAATCTGTAGCACTTGCAGTTGCATTAACCCATGTTGTTCCACTTAAAATCTCTCCTCCATTTGGGTGAATAACTGTAACATAAGGAGGAGGGGCGCCGATGCAAAGTGATACTGATGCATGATTGGTTGCCTTTCCTGTTATTTTTAAAGCAGGGGGTGCATTGTTATAAATAACCCAGTTAAAAAACAGAGAGGATAACATAAACAATAATGCAAGGGCAGCAATTACATTATTTGATATTGTTTTCCTTGCATTATTTTTTCTCTTTTTCTGGATATTTTTATTTTTATTCATTTATCCTCATAAATTTCTGAACAGAGTAATCAACTTTCCAACTATGAAAAAATTCCTTGATTTCTTGAAGCTTATCACAGGGAATTATAATATTATTTCTTCCCACTGTTTGTCCTTTTAGCTTTCCAAGAAATCCATCCTCATTTTTTCTTCCCTTCAATGCATAACCAAAAAGGGTTTTTTTGGAATGGTCGAGAGATTTTAAGTCATAGGTTATTAAAAATATTACATCCTGTTTTAAGGATTTAGAAATTAGATTATTCTTTTTTATGCTGAACCCTTTATGAATCATTTCAAAAAGCAACTTGTCGTAAAAAAGAGATTCAATGCAAAGATAAGAAATTTCAGGATTTATTTGCTTGCTGCTTAATATCTTTTTAACCTCAAGAACAATTCTGCTGTTTTCTTTTTTATTGTTTTTAAAGAGAACAATTGCCTTTAAGTTAATTAACTTATTTTTTTTCAAGTAATCTGTTATAACTATATCTAATACATCGTCCTTATCGCAGAAAGGCTTGAGTTCTTTTATTTTATCCTTTATTTCAAAAAACATGTTTTGTTTATAATCAACATAAATACTATATAAAACTTTCTATGTTGATTATCAAAAACTATAAATTATAAAAATTCCTGATAGAAATATAGAGTTATAACATCCTTTTTAATATAAATATTGCTGTTCCTGTGTATTCCCCGTATTCTGTTTCAGGAGTAGAGCTTGCTGTAAAATACACTTTTTTCTCTTCTCCTGGATTTAAAACAAAATCATCGTCTGATATTAAAACAAAGGAGGATATATTTCCGGATTTTTGAATTTTAACATTTATAATATAATTTTTTTTGTTTGACAGGGTTATATCCCTCCTGCATGAGCCATCCTTTGTTATCATGCCAAACGTTATTGTGTCTGTACCAGCATCAAAACCAGGATGGTCACCAATTATGAGTTTCATCTCTTTTTCGATTACACTATCTATAATAAAAAAAGAATAAAATAAGCTTGTTGCTACTACACTTAACATTGAAATAATAAATATTAAATATACCAGTCTTAATCTGTTCATACCCCTCACTTCTTCTTTTTCTGCTTTTTTGAAACTGCCTTTAAATTGATTATTACAAGCGCTATAACAACCAATAAGAGCAGTAATATTATGCTGCCAATAACCATTA
>JAQTRH010000036.1 GCA_028711925.1 Candidatus Nanoarchaeia archaeon
CTTTTTCCTGGTCTTTTGAGACATCAAACTCCTCAAACGAGATATTTTTTTCCTTGAGAAAATCCTTCAATACATTGCACCACGGGCACATCGGTGTTGAATATACTTTTATTTCTGCCATTTTTACCTCCTTATTCACAGCAATCGCATCCTTCTTCAAAGCACATGCATTCCGGCTCATAGTATTCAAGAGGATGCTTGCATGATGGACATTCTTTTGGCGGTTCTGTTCCCTCATGAATATATCCGCACTTAGAGCATTTCCACCTTATTGGCTTTTCTCTTTTGTAAACAGTTCCATTTTCAACCATTTCCAAGAGCTTTTTGTATCTCTTCTCGTGGTTTTCCTCTACTTCAGCAATTTCTGTGAAAAGTTTTGCAGCCTCTTCATTTCCTTCTTCCTCTGCCTCTTTTTTCATTCTTGGATACATCTTTGTGTGCTCAAAATTCTCTCCCTCAATTGCTGCCTTTAAATTTGCTTTTGTATCGCCTATTCCATTTAAAAGCTTGAACTCGTCTTTTGCATGCTGGGACTCATTGATTGCAGTTTCCTCAAATATTTTTGCAATATAATGATAACCCTGTTTTCTTGCAACCTTTGCAAAATAATCATATTTGTTTCTTGCCTGGCTCTCCCCAGAAAAAGCCTCTTTTAGATTTTCTTGTGTTTTGCTCATATTATCAACCCCCTAGAAGTTTAAAAAAAGTAATTCTTAATCATATTTAAACCTATTGAAAAAAAGAAAAATCATAAAAACAGATAAATTTACCACTTATATGTAACAACAAAATAGAAAGATTTATATATTAGTTTTACTTATAGTGTTAGTATACAATGGAGGTGTTAATAATATGGAAAAGGCAACGCAATATAAAAAATTAAATGAAATAAAGGATAAACACGAGTATTTCGTTGATGTAAGCGGAAAGCTTGATGGATTTACTTTAGATAATTTTAATTATGATGTGGGAATCGGAAAAGAGGAAAATATTGGATTATACAACACAATTAATGGGGTTATTTCTTTCGTTGATAAAGATAGGCATGTTTATGCTGGTTTTAAGACAAAAGAATCAGAGGAAGCACTTAAAAATGCAGGGTTTGTAAAAGGAGATATAAATATGCCTTTTTCAAATGACGGTGGCTTAAAGCTTGAAAAATTGATAATGGGGTTGAATCATGATAGTGAAGCAGAATCCACTGAATCATCATCCAGCGCTTATGAAATAACAGACAATAATTCAATAAAAGATTGTGAGAAAAACCTGCAAATCCACTACTTAGAGAAAGGCAAGGCAAAAAAAACTAATCTAAATGAATACACGAATCTTTATGATATACTGGAAAAACAAAAAGAAGGGCAGATAAGCCATATCAGACTTGATGCCAAAAATCAGGGAATAGTTGAAAAGTTAGTAGAAAAATACTTAGATCTGGCATTTAACGAAATACCAAGCAATATACACCATAATTACAGGGTAAACTGCTTTAAAAAAGCCCTTGCAGGAATGTATCTTACAGGATTGACTGATGATAAAGGCGTTGTAGAAAAGATTGACAACGGACTAAACCCTTCATACCATTTAATAAACAATAACATGACTATTGCAGGTGATCTATCAAAGGAATTAGATAATTTTTACAATGATTTTGGATTCGGGGGCAACAAAGAAAATTTCCCTGAAAGGATTAAAAACAGCAAAAAAGGTTTAGAGAAATTAGTTTAATAATTTTTTATTTTTTTAACACAAAAACTTTATATATTGGGCCTATTTCTTTTAGAGAATGGAAATAAAGGAAACCATATTAAAATACGCGCTTCAAAATGCTGTAAAGTTCAACGGAAAGGCCAATCCTGGAACGATTATAGGCAAGCTTTTAATGGAAGATGAAGGCCTTAAAAGCAAAATAAAAGAGCTCAGCAAGGATATTCAAACTACTGTAAAAGAAGTTAATAAGCTTTCACTCGAAGAGCAAAAGGAAAAATTAAAAAAAATTGCTCCTGAGATGCTTGAGAAAAAGAAAGCTGAAAAGAGAGAGCTTCCAGAATTAAAAAATGCTGTCGTGGGCAAGGTTGTGACCAGAATTCCCCCAGAGCCTTCTAAGTATAATCATATTGGGCATGCATTAAGCTTCTTATTGAATTACCTTTATGCCAAGAAATACAAGGGAAAATCAGTTTTAAGATTTGAAGACACAAATCCCTTGGCATCAAAGCAGGAGTATGTTGATGCAATGAAAAAAGATGTTCTTGAATACTTAAATATAAAACCCGATAAAGTAGTTTATGTTTCAGATGATATGCCAAGGTTCTATGAGCTCGCAGAAGATTTAATAAAAAGGGGAGATGCTTATGTCTGCTTTTGCGAAAGAGATAAAATGAGAGACCTAAGGCATAAAGGTTTGCCTTGTGAATGCAGAAAAAACTTGCCTGATAAAAACCTTGAAGAATGGAAAAACATGCTAAACAAGAAATACAATGAGGGAGATTGTGTTTTAAGGCTGAAAATTGATTTAGAATCAGACAATCATGTTATGCGCGACCCTGTTATTTTCAGGTTATGCTATACAGAGCATTACAGGCAGAAAAATAAGTATAATGTCTGGCCGATGTATGATTTTGAAAACGCGGTTGAGGAAGAGTTTTGTGGTGTTACACATATTTTAAGAAGCTCTGAGTTTGGAAAGATGAGAGTTGAGCTTCAGGATTATATAAAAGATTTATTTGAATTTAAAAGGCAGGAAGTTATACAATATGGAAGATTTAATGTTGTTGGGGCAATAACACAGGGCAGGGAGATAAGGGAATTAATCTCAGAAAAAAAAGTCATAGGATGGGATGACCCAAGACTGGTAACTTTAAGGGCATTAAAAAGAAGGGGAATAAAGCCTGAGATGTTCTATGAGCTTGCATTAAAAGTAGGATTGTCAAAGACACCAACAAATATTGACTGGAGTGTTATCTCATCAATAAACAGGAAGATTGTTGATGCAAGCGTAAACAGGTATTTTTTTATAGAAAACCCAGAGGAAATAACAATAAAAAATTCCCCTGAAAAGCAAATAAAGATAAAGCTTCATCCAGAGCATGAGGAAAGGAGAACAAGAAACTTAAAGATAAATGAAAATTTTTACATATCAAAAGATGATTTAAAGGATTTAAAACAGGGCAAACTTTATAGGCTAATGCATGCATTTAATTTCAAAAAACAGAAAGAAGGATTTGTTTTTGATTCAGAAGAGCTTGAGAAATACAAACAGCATGGAGAAAAGATAATGCACTGGCTGCCAAAAGATGAAAATCTTGTTGATATTGAAGTTTTAATGCCTGATGCTAAAATTATAAAAGGGGTTGCAGAGCCTTCTGTAAAAAATATAAAAATTGATGAAGTTGTTCAGTTCGAGCGTTTTGGATTCTGCAAACTGGATGAAATAAAGAAAGATAAGCTTATTTTTTGGTATACGCATGATTAGAAAGATTTATAAAAACTTTAAAGTTCTTTTTATCGGGGTGATAAAATATGTCTGATATGATAATTGTAAAAGCAAAAATAAAAGAGTTTGCAAAGTGCGATGATAAAAAATTAAATGTTTCCGGCGAGTTTGCAGAACAGCTGGACAAAAAGGTTAAATGCCTTATTCAGGATGCATGCAGAAGGGCAAAAGAGAACAACAGAAATACAGTAATGAAAAAAGACCTTTAAGCAATCTCTTCTAACTTGTTTTTTATTAAGTTAAGGTGTATTTTTAAATTATCAAGCCTTACATCATCCTTGTTTTCTTTTTTTAATCTTACATAGGTTGATTCAAGCAGATCTATTTTCTGCTTTATCATGCTTATTCTTCTGGTTTTCAGCTGTTCCTGGCTGTTTTTATCACTTTTTATCTTAAATCCTGACATCAGAAGAAGCTTTGTCACATTTTTTATTGCATTTAAATTAAAATCAGGATTTTGATTTTCCATTTTTTATTGCTCAACTTCTTCTGTAGTAGTCTGGGTAAATTCAAAATCATCGCCTGTTTCAGGAACAGACGGCAGCCCTGAACCTCTCATTATATTTAATGAAGGCTCTGGTGTCATTCTTGGCTCTATAGGCAGCGGAGTGTTTGAAGTTGTCTTTTTATTCATTCTGAGTATCCTGTACTTGCGGTCTGATTTTTGCTCGTTAGAGATTTTTGGAAGGTATTCCCTAAGCATCTCTGTTATTGCGAGTATTCCTTTTGCAATTACCTTGTTTTGCTCAGCAATGGGCCCGAAATCAATAACACTTTGTTGAGCCTGCCTTCCATAAATTTCGTTTTCATCAACAATCTCTTTTGCAGTTGTGAAAAGCTCAACAAGCTTGCCAATTGATTCAGAAAGATTATCCATTGATTCCCTGAGTTCCCTGTTTTGGATGGTTTTTACCTTGATTGTCTTTGTTTTTGTGAGCTCTTTTTTCAGGTCTTTTATTTCACTGGTAAGATTAATTAGTTCTTCTTTGTTGCCAATAAGCTCTTTTATTCCCTTTTCATAAAAAGCTTTTTCCTGTATATCTGTTTTTTTTGCAGATTTGCTTTTCAGATTTGTTATCTCTCTTCTTAGCTTGGTTAATGTTTTTTTGTTGCCTGATATTTCCTTTATTTTTTTTTCGTAGTCGCTTTTTGTTTTTTTTGCAAGCTGCTTTTTCAGGATTTTTATTTCGTTTTTCAGGTTGGTTAACTCTTTTTTGCTTTGCACTGGCGGTTTATTTTTTCTGTTTTGACTGAAATTTTTTGCTTTTGTAAGCTTTTTTTTCATATCTTTGATTTCATCCTTTACATCGCTTAATTCCTTTTTAGAAACAGATACATGAGTTTTTTTAGCCATTATACTACCACCGCTTTCATTGATTGTTTTAGATACAGCTTAGTTTATAAATATTTCGCTTTAAATAAGAAAAAAAATTAATATCCCGGAGGCATTCCGCCAGGAGGCATTCCAGGAGGCATTCCTCCTCCTTTTCCTGAGCTGGCAATAACATCATCTATCCTTAAAATCATTATTGCTGACTCGCTTGCCGACTGCACTGCCTGTGTTTTTATCTTTAATGGCTCTATAATGCATGATTCCCATGCATCAATTACTTTTCCTGTGAAGACATCTATTCCTGCCCATTTCTTTCCCTTGTCATGCATTGCCTTAAGCTCTGTTAAAATATTAATTGAGTCTAAGCCGCCGTTTTCTGCGAGTGTTTTTGGTATTACTTCTATTGCGTCTGCAAATGCCTCAACTGCCAGTTGTTCTCTTCCGCTTAATGAGTTTGAGAATTCTTTCAGTTGTTTTGAAAGCTCTATCTCTGTTGAGCCTGCTCCTCCAACTATCTTTCCTGTTGTTAAAGCTGCTGAAACATCGCCTATTGCATCCTCTAATGCCCTCTTCACCTCATCAACAACGTGCTCTGTTCCTCCTCTTATAAGAATTGTTACTGCCTTGGCTTTGTTGCATTCCTCCACATAGGTCATCTGCTCATCGCCAACTCTTTTTTCCTGAACAATTCCTGCCTTGCCTAAATCAGATTCTGAAACGTCATCAAGGTTTGTTATTATCTTTGCTCCTGTTGCCCTTGCAAGCTTTTCCATGTCGCTTTTCTTGACTCTTCTTGCAGCATATATGCCTTTTTTTGCAAGGAAGTGCTGCGCCAGGTCGTCTATTCCCTTCTGGCAGAATACCACATTTGCCTTTGTTTTTGCTATGTCTTCAACCATCTCTTTTATTATGTGCTCTTCCTGGTCTAAAAATGCCTGCATCTGGCTCGGGTCTGTGATTTGTATTTTTGCGTCTGTTTCTGTGCTCTTGACCTCAATTGCTGAATCCAGCAATAAGATTCTTGCGTTTTCAACTGACAAAGGCATTCCTGAATGAACCCTTTCCTTGTCAAGAATTATTCCCTGTACAAGCTCTGTGTCATCTATTCCTCCCCCTACTTTTTTCTCAAGCTTGATGTTTTCTTTGCTTATGCTTATCTTTTGCTTTTCCTTGTCCATAACCTGCCTTACTGCAGTCACGCAAAGCTCTGCAAGCTTTTCCTTTGCTGTTTCCGCCCCTTTGCCTGTCATTGCAGTTATTGCAATATTCTTAAGTGATTCTGTATCATCTTCTGTTATGTCTTCTGCTATTTTATTAAGAATTTCATGTGATTTTTCAGCTGCTATTCTGTAGCCTTTGGCAATAACAGTTGGATGAATGTTTTCCTCAAGAAGCTCTTCTGCGTTTTTCAAAAGCTCTCCTGCCAAAACAACTGCTGTTGTTGTTCCGTCTCCCACTTCATCTTCCTGGGTTTTTGCAACCTCCACTATCATTTTTGCAGCAGGGTGCTCTATGCTCATCTCATCAAGAATTGTTACGCCGTCATTTGTGACTATAACATCCCCCAATGAGTCAACAAGCATCTTGTCCATTCCTTTTGGACCAAGAGTTGTCCTTACTGTTTCTGCCACGAGCTTTGCGGCCATTATGTTGTTTCTTTGCGCGTTTTTTCCAGTGGTTCTCTGAGAACCCTCTGATAGAATAAATATTGGTTGCATTTGGTTGTTTTCTGCCATGTTTATTACCCCCTTATTTTTTATTGAAATAATAGAAAAAGTAAACAACCAGTTCTATATAAACCTAACGGTTTTTAAGGTTCTGCAAATAATGTTTTCAAGTCTATCTGAAGGATTTCCGGCAATAAATTTTTTAAACATTGCTTGGAATTTTAAAGGTTATGATTTCAGCTCGATTGTTGTTCTTTTATCTTCAATTTTAATTCTGTCCGGTGTCCAATGATATTAATTATTCTCTAAGAATTTATGCCAGTATAACTTATTGAATTAGTCACTTCATTATAGATTCTCTTATTAATAGTATCTGAGATTCGGTTATTTTAGACAGTATATCTTTTGTTTTAATAAAAAATTCCTTGCAATATCTTTTTGATTGTTCGATTACTAACTGGTTTACAGGTCTGTCCGAATAATATTGAAGGTCTATCCTTGCAGAAAATGCCTTTTCCATCATATCAATATCTGTTTTATTGTAAAGATTGGAGAGGAATTTTTTCATAAATTCTATTGAGCATAAATGAATCTCGCATTTGATTCCTATTTTAAGCATTAAAGAGTAAAGTGAATAATAGAAAATATAATAAGAGGTTGTTGCTGTCCAGATATTGCTTTTTTGAACATTATTTAATATACCTATTGATTCCTCTGCCATCTTGATGTAAGAACTGGACATATTATCATTTGGCTCAACCAATTTTATACCATTCTTTTGTTTCATGCACCATTTAATTGAAACCATAGTAACTTCTCCAGACTGTATTGATAAATTCCTCAATGCCGAAAATAAGGATATGGTTTTTAACTATCTCTTTCAGAAGATTGTTTTTTTCAATAAGAAGATTTTTGAATTCCCCTTGTGTGAAGTATTTTATGCTTATGTTAAGATCAAATGCCCTGCCTTTTGTGTTGTAATCCTGTTTTTGTTTTTTTCCAACAATGAAAATGTCTATGTCTGATTCGGGGTTATTTGTTTTTTTTGCATAGCTGCCAAATATTCCCACTATGCGGCTGTCATCTTTGAATATATGGGCTATTTTTCTGTTTTTTGAGAGGAATCTTATTTTTTTCATTGTTTCGGTTATGGAAATTATTTCTTTTATATGCGGATAGTTGAGGTTTAATGAGTAAAACTTCATGCTTCCCTTTTTTTTTGATTTCAGGATGCCCTGTTCTTCAAGCTCTTTTAAGGCAAGGGCTATGCCTTTCTGACTTATGCTTATCCTGCCTATAAGCTCTCTCCCGTAAATCTCTTGCTCATAGTTTCCTGTTAATTGTTCAATTATCTGGAAATGTTTATTGTGTAACATATTACACAATTGTGTAATTTATTACATATATAAAACTTTTGGTTTTCAGCAATATTTTAAGGGTTTTTCTTAATAAGGCTTTTGCAGTTTATTCTGCAGGATTTTCGGCATTTTTTGGCTATAGTTTATTAATATCTTTTTGATTGTTGGTTTATGAGAATAAAGGATATTTCAAAATGGGAGAGGCCAAGGGAAAGACTAAAGCTGCATGGCGTGGAAGTTCTTAGTGATGCTGAGTTATTGGCCGTATTGCTGCAAAAGGGAACTAAATATGAGAATGTTGTTGATATGGCCAACAGGCTTTTGGCTAAGCATTCAATAGATAAATTTCTGAGTTATTCTGAAAGAGCTTGAGTCTGTCTAATTGGTGACTACTTTTTCTTTTTTTTGTAGTCACCTAACTGCTTTTTTAGATTTTTGTATTCTTTCATGTATAAATCTATTGTGGGTTTTATGTTTTTGTTTAGCTCATATTCTTTTAGTGTGATATAATATTCTGCTCTGTTCTTGAAATCTATGTTTATCGGGGGAAGTCCATGCTTGATTAGGATGTTATTTAATAAAATCCTTCCGACTCTTCCGTTTCCATCCCTGAAAGGATGAATATTTTCAAATTGGTTATGAACCACTGCACCAAGAACTAAAGCCGGGTATTTTGTCTTATTTTTATCATACCAGTTGATAAGCTTTTTTAATAAGTGATTTATCCTTGATTGAGGTGCCCCCTCATGCACGACATTTCCTTTGCTGTCCATCACAACTACTTCTTCTCCCTTTTTTCTTAGCTTCCCTGCAAAAGAGTTTGAGTTTTTGAAGACTATCTTGTGTATTTTTTTAATAAGAACTATTGATATATGCTCTTTTATTCCCCTTATAAACTGTATTGCCTCATCAACGCCATATGCTTCTGCGATATCTTCTTTTGATTTTTTTGGCCATTTGTCTTTTTCCAATAAGTCATTTACTTCTTTTTGGTTTAGTTTGCTTCCCTCTATTGCATTTGTGTTATAAGTAAATATTTCCGAGAAAGCCTGCCAGTCTTTTTCTGAGAGATGGGCTATTTTGAGAGGTGATTCCAATGCTTTAATTTCTTCTATCTCTTCTCTAGACAGCTCAAAATTCAGGGGGTCTTTTATAATGTTGTACTTGTGTATTTCTTCTAAAATAAGCTTTTCTGCAATTTGTGTTCTTTCATCCAGTTTTTCTTTTGTTAAATCTTGTCCTAAATATTTCCTGAATTTATAGACTTTTTTTCCTTCCCTGTATGAATGAGCAAGATAATACTTTATTTTCTTTCCGACTTTTCTTTTTTCTATATGCATATTATTATAATAGGTGACTACATATTTAAATGTTTTGGTATTAGGTGACTACATTTGGATTAGTTTGTGGTCACCTTTTTGTTAATTTCAACAAGATGGTCTAATTTTAGTCTTTTATTATAAAGAAAGGAAGCCCAGCATTCCCTTTTAGGTCATACTGGGGACTTGAATATGATTCAATAAGCAACAGCGGGGCTGGACTCCTTGATTGTAGGTATAAAAACAGGAGTGGTTAACAATTTCTTTGATTTAAAGAGCAATAAGAATTTTATTATAGTAAAATTACTTTTTGGAGTAAGTTCTATTTTACAGTCCTGAATATCTTTCAAAAGCTCTTTGTCAATTGTTTTTCCTTGTAAATCAATTCCCTTAAAAAAACTGGAAGCGTTCAATAGCTCTATTGCTGAAACTTCTTTGTGGCTGTTAAAATCAATTATAAAATCATCTAATTCGATGCTTGCCTTGGATTTTGATTTTGGGTCAAATAAGAATAAGCTGTCATTCTCAAAATCATAATCAAAATTGAATCTTATTTTTTTCATAATTAATTATAAATCGTTTTAGTATATAAAGGCTTTGCTGTATAAAATAAAAACTTTC